>NZ_DASVOB010000516.1:0-10086 GCF_036383575.1 Mucilaginibacter sp. | reverse complement strand
GAAAAGAATAGCAAAAAGAAATTTATACATTCGAATATTTTAGTGGGCTAAAAATAATTTATACAGTTGTTAAAATTTGTTAAAAGTAAAAATTTAGTTCACCTGCTCACTTGTTAAGCCAAAACGGCGCTCGCGTTTCTGGAAATCAATCACTGCTTCATACAGATCTTCCTTCCTGAAATCGGGCCATAGTTTAGTTGTAAAATACAACTCGGCGTAAGCAATTTGCCACAATAAATAGTTACTTATACGGTATTCACCACTGGTTCTGATCAGCAGTTCGGGGTTTGGCATATCGCCAGTAAAAAGGTTTTGTTCAAAAACCTCTTCATTAATATCGTTTATATCCAGCTCGCCATTTTTTACTTTTATGGCGATATTTTTTGCAGCACTTACAATTTCACGGCGCGAACTATAGCTTAAAGCCAGCGTAAGCACCACTCCAGTGTTACCAGCCGTTGTTTCAATAGCATTATTAAGTTCGCGAAGACACCTTTCGGGCAGCGTTTCCAGATCGCCGATGGCATTAAGCCTGATGTTATTTTTCATAAATCCGGGAACCTCTTTATGAATGGTACTTACCATCAACTCCATGATCGCCATAACCTCCAGCTTGGGGCGGTTCCAGTTTTCGGATGAAAATGTATATAAGGTGATATATTTAATACCTAATTTATCGGCCCCCTCAACAACATCCCTTACAGATGTTACACCGTTATGATGGCCAAATATCCTTAATTTGCCTTTGCCTTTTGCCCAGCGCCCGTTGCCATCCATGATGATAGCTACATGCTGCGGTAGTTTCGACAAATCAATCTGATTCAAATAATCCATATTACTCATTATCAAAAGCCACCCGGTACAAACACAATTGTGTAAAATTTTTCATCAATATGATGGTCTGCTATCTTCGGTTGTTAGACTAATCAATTATAATTAACCTGTATCTGCCATTTTTGTCACGCAAATTGACGGATTTTTCAGGGTACAAAGGTAAAACTTACTTTGTATTTTTTTAGTATCCCACACCAAAAGAAAATGTTATTGCGAATAATATATTAAAACTGCCTAAACAGCTATCAAAACCATGATTTTTCATAATATTTAGTTTAAAGGCCATTAAAATAAAAAGGCCGGCAGCCATTATCTGTTTGATAATGAAAGCTGCCGGCCTCAAAAATCAGCCTTTAAATTTGCTTACAATTGCGTTACACTTTTATATCCCTTTTTGTTTAAGCGCGTCAACATCCTCGGGCATAATATCAACTATTGCATATTGCTGGATACCGGTAATTGCCAGTTCATCAAGCGTACTCACCAAATTACTGTATTGCGATCTATTACTTGGTTTTACCAGTACTATCATGCTTTTGCCTGTTTTATCATGTACCTTTTTATTAGTTTCGATGATGGCTTTACGGATACCATTGGCGCTAAAATCTGTTACCGAAGGTGCTACAATCGGATTTTTTAGTTCACCTAAAAAATATATAGCCTTATTGTCCTTACCCAGGCACACAGTTAACGTACGACTGGCTCCTACAGGTTCATCTTCTTTTCCTACAGGCATGGCCAAATCCATAGCTTTTGGTCTAGCCAGCGTGGTGGTCATGATAAAAAAGGTAATGAGCAGGAAGGCCAGATCGACCATTGCAGTAAGATCAACACGGGCATTTATTTTTTTGCGTTTGTACTTTCCGCCGCCATTTTGGGGAGATGAATTTAATTCGGCCATGACTTTAAAGATTTAAGGTTAACAATTAATAGCAATACTAAATTAGCAAATACAATAAATAAACAGAATTAAATATTGTATTTCAATTTAAAAACGAATTAAATATTGTTTTATTATCCAAAAAGACACAATAATTCCACAACGCTTACACGCTGCAATTACATACCATACCAATTAGTAATAGCAGTTGGAGGTTACAAAAGTGAATGAGATAGTAAAATTGAGGAAGAAATAAGTATCATGTGATTTGAAATCGCCACGCTGGGAACCAACAGTACCGATATAATTACCGGTCTTTTCTCCAGAACGGTCAGAAAGTGCTGCTGCAAGCGCCGACATCTTACTTTTATCGGCATATACACCGCTCACATCATCAAGGTAATCGGTAAAAGTATACCGGTAGCCCAGGTCGGCCATGACAGTAAATTTACCTGATAAATTATATTTAATACCTAAACCATAAGGAATTACAACAGTGTTATTACCATAAGGTTTAGCCTGGCCTTCGGTTTTTAGCTGCCTTAAGCCAAAATCACGTCCGTTAAAATCCTGCGCACGTGGCGCATAAGAAGAAACGCCAATACCAGTAAATATATAAGGTGTGTATTTGTTTCGCCCGGCATCGGGGATATAATTCATGAAGTTAAATTCGCCGGTAAGACTAACCTCACGTAATTGATCTTTAAAATTGAGGTTACGATCTCGAAATTGAGGGCTACCTGAACGGCTGTCATAAGCTGCAATGTTGCCAACGCCAACGTTCAGTTTAGCCGAAAAATAGCCGTCGAAATTTCTTTTGCCAAAGATACCTGCCGAAACACCGCTTATTTTAACGGGGTTATTAGGATTAAGATCGCCAATATAACCCGCCCCTCCTATCGATCCGCCAATTTCCCAGGTTTGGGCCTGCAGCTGATAAGTAAAAAACAAGAGTATCGTAAGAAGTAAAACTTTAGGCATCAATCAAATTTAGTAATTACGGGCATCAAGGCCCCAAAGCAGTTTATTCCTTAACGTAGTTAAATAACTTTCATTACTAAGCCTAATTAAATTTAACTGAAAATTGGCTTTTTGCACATGAAACTTAACTGTTTGATCTAAAACCTCCGTTCGCGAATCGCACGAAATGATATAATTGGCGCTCCGGCTTTCCACCTCAAAACAAAGTTTGCTGGTATCAGGGATCACAATAGGCCGCACATTAAGGTTATGGGGCGATACCGGAGTTACCACTATGCTGTTTGATTGCGGGAAAATAATAGGGCCGCCGCAACTTAACGAATAAGCCGTTGAGCCGGTTGATGTGGAGATGATAATACCATCGCCCCAGTATGAGTTTAAAAACTCGTCGTTCAAAAACACATGCGTTATGATCATAGCCGCATCATCGCGCTTATGGATGGTTACATCATTAAGTGCAAAATTATTGCTGCCAAAAACATTAGGATTCGAATCGACAGTAAGCAGTTCGCGGCAATCGCAGGTAAACTGTCTGTTCACTACCGCATGAATGGCAGCAGTAATATCACTTTTATTGACGCTGGCCAAAAAGCCCAGGCGGCCAAAATTGATACCGATAATAGGGATCCCCGAATCGCGAATCACGGTAACCATATCAAGCAGGGTACCATCGCCCCCAAGGGTTATAAAAATATCAATAAAGCCTTTTAAAGTTTCGGCCGGACGCAACACATTATATTGTATTGTGGGTAATTTATCCTGTAAGTATTCGTGAAGTTGCTGGTGCACATAAATATCAACACCATGCTGTGCAAGGTTATCAAAAACCTGCTGTACAAAAGGTAAAACAGATGGTTCGTTAAATGGCCTGCCGTAAACTGCTATTTTCATTTTTTAAAAAAGCGAATATCGAACTTTGAAAGTACATTAATGCAGCAAGGTATAAATAATTAATACCGGCATAACCCAAACACTACAATTGACGCCCGATGCACCTATCAAACAACATACCTCCCTATAATGACAAACCATGTGCTATTGTTTGCCTAAATAGCTGAATAAAACCAATTTAATTGCTTTAACAGATAAATAACTTCAAGGAAAAATAATTAATTTTAACTACTTTGCCCTACCTTAATACATTTAAACAACGGTTATTTTATTGATGGATCAAACCTTTACCCAAAAACTATCCGATATACAGTCAATTGCTAATGAGCTTCCTTCTGCTTTGATAATTCATGAGGTTGAAACGTTGCAAATTGTATATATGAACAGTGTAGGCCTTAATATATTGGGTACCACGCTTGATGAACTGAAGGCCATGGGCCCGGAAACATATCATCTAAAATATTTCAATACCGAAGACAGCGACGAGTATGTGCCTAAGATACTGCACCTTATAAAAAGCCGTACCCAGGAACAGGTATCTTATTTTCAACAGGCCCGCTCATCGGAGCATGCAGATTGGCAGCTGTTTGTAAGTAACACTAAAGTTTTTGCCCGCAACGAAGCCGGTGACGCCACGCACATTTTAACTTTAGCCAGCATGCTGGACCCGGTTCATCATATAACCACCAAAGTGAACCGGCTTATGGATGACATTTCATTTTTACGAAAAAACAACCTGCTGTTCCTAACCCTTACCCGGCGCGAAAAAGAGATCCTGAAATACATTGCCATGGGCATGAGCTCGGCAGAAATTGGCGCAAAACTATTCATCGCCCCTGCCACAGCCGAAACGCATCGTAAAAACATTAAGAACAAGCTGCGGTTAAAAAACAATTATGACGCCGTGCGGTTTGCACAAGCGTATAATTTGGTTTAAGACTAAAGTTGGAACCCGTCCAATGTCTCACATTCAAAATTTTGCTATTGAAAAGTTACGACTTAAGGCTTAAGACTTAGAACTTAAGACTACAAGTTAAGGTAATTCATGAGCGAATCATACCTGTCGCGGGTGGTATCGTTGACATCGGTATGGTTAAAGGTAGCCTTGATATCATACTCGTACCGAAGGAAACTGGCCGTTATGGCCGAAATATCCTGCTTGTTGATTTTAAGCGTAACCTCCATCCGGGTTGAATCGGGAAAGGATTGAACATAGGAGCTCAGGATCTGCGCATTATCCGACTCAACTATCTGCGCCATGTGCGCCAGCGAATTATTCTTATTGCTGATCTCCAGCACAATAATGCCTCCCGGCTGCGAAACCGAAGTTATTTGAGCGAAATACTCTGTAATAGCATTAATGGATATCAGGCCAAGATAATTGCTTTTGGCATCAAGCACAGGAACAACGGTAAGCTGCTGCTCATAAAACAGGCGGATAACATCATAAATATGCTGTTCCTCCAGTACGTACGGGTTAACCAATGAAAGCGCCAGTGCGCCTATAGGCGTTTGATAGTCATTTTCGCCAATCAGGTCATCCTCGGCAACAAGACCTAAAAACTGCTCTTCGTTAACAATAGGCAAATGCCTGAGGCGAAACTCCACCATACGGTCAAGCACTTTCTGAATGGTATCAGAAGTGTGTACCGGCGGTATCGAGTCAGCTATCAGGTCAAGTGCTATCATTTATGCATTTACTTTGGTCTCTAATTTAGCTAAAAACTGCTTAAGTAAAACATTAAATTCTTCCGGGTGCTCCATCATAGGGGCATGACCGCATTTATCAATCCAGTGCAGCTCTGAATCGGGCAGTAGTTCATTAAACTCAACGGCTACCTCTGGCGGGGTGATCTTGTCATTGCGTCCCCATATCAAAGATACCGGAATAGTGATCTTATGCAGATCTTTTTTCATATTATGCCTGATGGCCGATTTTGCCATTGCCAGCAAACGGATCACCTTGTGCCTGTCGTTAATAGTTTGAAACACATCCTGCACCAGGTCATCAGTGGCTATAGCCGGATCATAAAAAGTAAACTGCACTTTTTCGCGTACAAAATCAATACTCTCCCTGCGCGGGAACGAACCTCCAAAAGCATTTTCATACAATCCCGAGCTACCGGTTAAAACAAGCGCCTTTATGTTTTCGGGATGTGTGGTTAAATATACTAAGGCCACATGCCCGCCAAGCGAGTTACCCAGCAAAGTAATATTACTAAGCTTTTTAAACTTTATAAACTTATGTACAAATTTCGATAAACTTTTTACCCCTGTACTGATCAGCGGCATGTCATAAACAGGTAGTATTGGGATAATAACCCTGTACTTTGATTTAAACTCATTAATAACACCATCCCAATTGCTCAAAGCCCCCATTAAACCATGCAGCAGTAACAGCACCTCTCCTTCGCCCTCATCGATGTAACTAAAACCGTGTTCCTCTTTAAGCACGAACTCCATATAAAATATTAAAAATTAATTTTTCAAAATTAGCTTATACCAAAATCGCTTTCAGTACAAATTCCCGTTATTCCGCTGTAAAATTAGTTTATTACGAACGACATTTAGCAAGTATAGCAATTATTTATCAATGTAGTAATGTTAAGCTTTTATTAAATAGCTTAACATTAATTCAACATTAGTGTTTAAAAAGCTTAGCAATAATTAAATGCTAAAAGCTTAACCCAATAACTGTTTAACCACCTCTGATATTGTTTTACCATCGGCCTTGCCGGCAAGTTCTTTACTGGCCATACCCATTACGCGGCCCATATCTTTTACCGATGTTGCACCAATCCTGCCAATAAGTTCTTCCAGATATCCTTCAATTTCAAACTTGCTCATTTGCTGCGGAAGGTACTCTTCTATAACCAGCATTTCGCCTATCTCAACCTGGTAAAGATCGTCGCGGTTTTGTTCTTTATAGATATCGGCCGACTCCTTGCGTTGTTTTACCAGCTTTTGCAAAACCTTGACCTCTGCCTCTTCGGTAAGTTCATCGGCAGCGCCTTTTTCCGTCTTAGCTAAAAGCAAAGCCGACTTGATTGCACGTAATCCCTGTAAACGATCTGCCTGCTTAGCAAGCATGGCCAGTTTAATGTCCTGGTCTATTTGTGTAATTAATGACATATGTTTTATGTTAGTCCGGAAGTCCGATGTCGGAAAGTCCGGAAGTTTTTCTTTTCAATTTGATAATATATAAGCCCGTTCTATCTTTTCCGGCTTTCGGACTTCACCGACTTTCGGACTTTCCGACTCACTACCCCCTGAATATAGTACCAGCATTTGCCTGCGCCGTTGGCATGATCAATATATCGTTGATATTAACATGTGCCGGACGCGATGCAATGAACCAGATGGTTTCGGCTATATCATCGGCCTGCAATGGTTCAAAGCCTTCATACACCTTTTTAGCCCTTTCCTTATCCCCTTTAAAGCGTACTTCCGAAAACTCAGTTTCCACCGCGCCCGGGTGTATCGCGGTAACCTTAATGCCATGAGGTAAAAGATCGATCCGCATACCCTTATTCAAGGCATCCACAGCATGTTTGGTAGCACAATATACGTTTCCGTTGGCATAAACTTCTTTACCAGCAATTGAACCCAGGTTTATAATATGGCCTTTACCATTTGCAATCATCCAGTTAGATACCACCCTGCTTACGTACAGCAGGCCTTTAATGTTGGTATCGATCATGGTTCCCCAATCATCAATATTACCATTTTGAATAGGATCAAGCCCTTGGCTTAAACCGGCGTTATTAACCAGTACCGTTACTTTTTTCCATTTTTCGGGCAATGCTTCCAGGTTGCTGATGGTATCCTCACGGTTACGTACATCAAATGATGAAACTGCAACCTCTACATTATATTTATCATTCAAGTGCTTGGCCAGTTTCTCCAACCGCTCCAACCGGCGACCGGTTAATACGAGGTCATATCCCTCGCGGGCAAAAACGTGCGCACATGCCTCGCCAATGCCGGCAGTAGCTCCTGTAATTAAAGCAATTTTACTCATAGGTTTGATAACTCTAAACAGCGAAATTATGTTTTTTAGTTTGAAATTTTGTCGGTTGTGGGTAAGGATGTTTTTGGAGGCAAATTTTACTCACCCCGATGTCGCTGCGCTTGTCACCCCTCTCTGCTTCGCAAAGAGGGGCTTTCAATATTTTATATTTTTCTTACCCTCTTTGCGGCGAAGCCGGAGAAAGGTTGATCCAGCGAGGCGCAGATCGGGTGAGTTTACCGTGCTCCACGCAATAACAACCAAACGGAATCATCTATTGCGTTAAAAACGCAAACCCATTTTTAGCACTCATTATAAATGAGCGCAAGAAAGAAAAAAAACTTTGCATCTTAGCGCTTTTGCGAGAAACAATCAGCAACGAATAGTTAAGCCTCTACTCAAAAATCAAACTGAACATAATGGTATGCAACCCCAATCTGCTAAGCGGTGCAGAATAAGGATTATTTTCGCGCATCAGCACGTTTCCCAATGAATTGGAGATCTTGATCTCGGGCGAGAGCTTAAAAAATTCAAAATAGATATCACAACCTATCCCTGCTTCGTACGAAGCAAAGCCGCCTACATTTTTTACCAGTTTTTCTGAAAGATCAAGATTGGCATCTGAGTTTTTCTTGGAGCCTATGGCCTGGGTATATTTCAGGCCGCCTACCACGTAGGCCCTGAAGTCGCCCAGCCTGTCTGATTTTAGTTTTAATTGCAGCGGAATGTCTACGGATGTGGTTTGTACCTTTTTGTCCACGTCTTCCGATGGATCAACATAAGAATAATGCAGAGCCCTGTCGGCAAAAATTAATGACGGTGTGGTACGTACCTCCAAATGTTCGGTGATCCTGTATCTTGTCAAAAAACCTACGCCGAAACCCGGTGTACTTTTGGAACTGATACTATTAAGCGGACCTTTAACCTGCACACCATTCTCATCCAAAAATGCATTACGAAACCCGGGCTGATTAATAATCTTGAAGTCGGTGCTTACATAAGTGAAGCTGAAACCAAAACTCAGGTCCTGCTGATCGGCGCCGCCACCCCATGCAGGTACGCGTTGAGCAAACAATAAATTGCTGCTAAAAATAAGTACAACTACAAGCAGGTAACGGTTTATAATCATTTAATACCGGTGTATATTGAACAGATACCAAACGTTAAAGGCCGGCATTTGGTATTTTTAAAACCTACTTTATCCATCAGGGCGACAAAAGTTTGTCCGTCAGGAAAAGCTGCTACCGACTCGGGTAAATAACTGTAAGCCCTTGCATCTTTACTAAACAACTTTCCGATACCGGGGGTAATATAGCTGAAATAAAAGTTATACAACTGCTTTATCGGGAATGCCTTGGGCTTCGAAAACTCAAGCACCACCACTTTTCCGCCCGGTTTTAGTACCCGGTTGATATCAGCAAGGCCTTTTTCAAGGTTTTCAAAGTTACGAACACCGTAAGCAACCGTTACTGCGTCAAACTCCGCACCCTCAAATGGTAATTTTTCCGAATCGCCAAGTTTTACACCAAACTTATCACCTAAACCACGCTTAGCTATTTTTTGCTCGGCAATGTCAAGCATTCCCCTTGAAATATCAACACCGATAATTTTTTCAGGCTTCAGGATAGATAGCGCCTCAAAAGCAAAATCGCCGGTACCGGTAGCAACATCCAGGATCAGCTTTGGTTTGTCGTTCTTTAATTCGTTGATGGCTTTTTTACGCCAGATGATATCAATACCAAGCGACATGAAGTGGTTCAGAAAATCATATGTTTTTGAGATGTTGTTAAACATATCTGCCACCTGCTCTTTTTTGGTAGCCTGCTCGTCATGGTACGGTGTTATGGTTTTGCTCATCGCGGGCAAAGATAGTGATTGTATGCTGAATGCTTTAATATTAAGACAGGCGAAAATGAATACTGAAACAGGGCTGACAAGTTTACTTACCCCGACATCGCTGCGCTCGTCACCCCTCTCTGCTTCGCAAAGAAGGGATTAAATTTTTCATTTCGTTTACCCTCGTTGCGGCGAAGCCGGAGAGAGGGTGGTCCAGCGAAGCGCAGACCGGGTGAGTCAACTATACGCCAGGAAGTTAATAGCCCGATATTAAGTTGCCCTAATTATGTAAATGTTAAGTCAATTCATTATTTTTAAAAACCAATTGTAGCCGGTACATCCCGGCAAATCACATTTAAAATTTGTTTCCTTATCCTTATGAAAGACGAACAAGAATCCTCGCGCCGTAGTTTCATTAAAAAACTAACCACTGCAACCGCGGCCGTAGCTGCCGGATCAGGCCTTTTAGCCAGCCAAAGCCAGGCCAAAACTTTTTCTATCCAGAAACGCCTTGTGGGCAACAGCCCTAACGACCAGGTAAACATTGCCCTCATTGGCGCAGGTGGTATGGGTACCCAAGATACCATCACCGCCCTGCAGGTGCCCGGCGTGAAACTGGTAGCCGTGTGCGATTTGTACGACGGCAGGCTTAAAG
>NZ_DASVOB010000515.1:0-5644 GCF_036383575.1 Mucilaginibacter sp. | reverse complement strand
TTGGCTAACGGGAACGCCCATATTTATAAATTGACCGAAAATGTACTTAATAGTCAATCACTTAGGATTTCGTCATTATAACGTACAAAGTAATCGTACACCATGCAGTGCGACTCTGTAAATCGGTGATTGCTTCGTTTCTCGCAATGACGATTCCTTTATTTGATGTTATTGTGTAATAAACCCTTATATCGCTTTACCGCTTTCCCTTTTTTACCGGCACCTTTTTACGCTGTTTTGCTCCATAAACCCAGTTAGCAGCCAGAACCCCCACACAGATCAGTAACCCGAAAAATTCACGTACTTCTTCAACCCAGGGCTTTTCGGCTTTCATGGTTTGTACAAGGCTTTCAGCATGGTGATATTCAAACCAGTCGATAAGGCCGTTATTATCAAATATCTTATAAATTGCGTAGCCTGTAAAAGTGATAATGCCAACTGCATAACCAAGAGGATAAAACTCTTTTTTAGCTGCCAGGTAGCAAAACCATGCACAATACAGGTAAATAGGCATCCAAAGGTAAGGGTCGGGGTCGTTATATTGTAAACCCGCAAAAATGATAAAAAGTACAACCCATACAATGTTGAAGATCTTCATAAGTAAAAAGCAATTGCAATAATTTACACCGGTTTATCTTGCTTAAATGCAGGTTAAGCAGTGCTAAATATAGGGATTTAGTTTGCACTTTTTAAAGTGCGAAAAATAGTTTTTGTGCGGCTTGATTGCAGCAAAAAGCAGGCTCAGAAAATACAGGATGAAAAACTATTTGAGGAAATTTGATGTCGCGGGCAGATTCGAACTGCCGTTTAGGGTATTGCGGACCCCCACCTATCCTCTCGGTCACGCGACTTGAAAACTATAAAAAATCACTTAATCAGATCGGTTGTGGGGTGTAGATATAATTATCTCTCTCCCGTTTTGCACAGGAGCAGGAATTAGCACCTTTTACATTATGCGGATGTACAGGTTGCTAAGACGTCTTTGGGCCTTTCCCTCAGTCTTTCTTGATAAGTTAAATTAAAAGAACGTTTTGTCGTTGTTGACAGTGCAAATATAAAAACAAAATATATAATTCCTATAGTTTAAGTAGAATTTTTTATTTTTTCTTCAGATCACTATTTTCTTCGGTGATGGATCAAGGCTAAAAAACTGAAATGATCACCATTTAATCTGAAGTAGTCACCATAATTTTAGCGCCGAACTATTGCACCTTTGCATTGTTAAAGTATTAAAAAACAACACAATGGGAACAAATAAAATAGCACTTATAACCGGCGGCAGCCGTGGATTAGGTAAAAACGCCGCCTTGCACCTTGCTAAAAAAGGGATTGACGTAATAGTTACTTACCGTAGTAAAAAAGAAGAAGCAGAAGCCGTTGTGGCAGAAATTGAATCGGCAGGGCAAAAGTCTGCTGCTTTGCAGCTGGATACGGGTATTGTATCCACCTTTGATGCTTTTATTACGGAGCTAAAAGCAACATTGCATGAGAAATGGGGACGTGAAACTTTTGATTTCCTGATCAATAACGCAGGTATTGATGCCGCATCGACATTTGCAAAAACTACTGAGGAGGATTTTGATAACCTGTTCAACGTTCATTTTAAAGGAGTTTACTTTTTAACCCAGAAAAGTTTACCTGTAATTGCCGATGGCGGCCGCATCATTAATTTTTCGACCGGGCTGGCCCGTTTCTCTACTCCGGGATACGCTGCCTATGCCTCGATGAAGGGAGCGATTGAAGTATTCACCAAATATTTGGCAAAAGAATTGGGCAGCCGTGGCATAGCCGCAAACGTTGTGGCCCCCGGTATTATTCAAACTGATTTTACTAAAGCTGCATTCGATTCGCATCCGGGTTTAGAAGAAAGGATGTCGCAATCTACAGCACTGGGCAGGGTAGGGCAGCCTGACGATATAGGCGGCGTAGTAGCATTTCTTTGCACTGAAGATGCCCGTTGGATCAATGCCCAGCGCATTGAAGCTTCCGGTGGGATGTTTCTATAAGTGAAGAGTAGTTGATTGGGTTGATTAGGTGAATGGTTACTTTTTTGGTGAGTCCCAGATAGCGACATTAACCACTCACCTAATCAACCATTCTCTTAATCAACCATTTTCCAACCACTCTCCAACCATTCTCCCAATCAACTGCTCACCTAATCAACCAAATCACTATCTTTCGCACAAAAAAGCATTATGGAATTTGGTAGAGTAACGGACGAAGAATTATCGAGGGTTGATTTTACCCTGCCGGCCGATCCGCAGATAACTGTTGATACGCTTGCCGCTGCTAAAAACGATATACCTTTGCAGGTACATGTTGGCTGCGCCAAATGGGGCCGTAAGGAGTGGGTTGGCAAGATCTATCCGCCAAAAACCAAGGATGCTAATTTTTTAGATGAATACGTAAAACATTTTGATTGCATAGAGCTTAATGCTACCTTTTACCAGGTTTACGGCCCCGATACCATTGCCAAATGGGGAGCCAAAGCCGATAGCAATCCTGGTTTTAAATTTTGCCCTAAATTTTCGCAAAGTATCAGCCATATTCGCCGGTTGAAGAATGCTGAGGATATTACTACTACCTATTACGAGGGGATTTTAGCGTTTGGCGATAAGCTTGGTCCGCTGTTTTTGCAGTTAAGCGATAATTACACACCAAAGAGTTTCCCGGAGCTTAAAGCATATCTTGAACAATTGCCAAAAGATATCCCGGTATTTGTGGAATTGCGTCATAAAGATTGGTATGCCGTTGCCGAAAACCGCGAGAGGGTATTTAACCTCTTCCGCGATTTAAATATTGGCTCTATCATAACTGATGCCAGCGGTCGCCGTGATGTGGTACATATGGCCTTACCTACGCCGCACGCTTTTATCCGCTTTGTAGGCAACAGCCTGCACCCAACAGATTATGCCCGCGTTGATGAATGGGTTGAACGGATCAAAAACTGGAAGGATCAGGGCCTAAAATCGGTATGGTTTTTTATGCACCAGCATGATGAACGCTACTCGCCCGAACTGGCCGATTATGTTGTTGAAAAGCTAAACAAGGCATTAGGCACGCAATTAATGCGTCCCAAGTTTATTCAAAGGGACGATAAACCGACAGCCCAAACCTCACTGTTATTGTAAAGGCTCGGTTGTAGCTGGTGGAATCTTTAAAGCAGGGTTAAAGTTCGGGATCAGTTGTTTCACCTTGTCCGCAGTCGAGTTGTTCATATCCAGGAACGACCAGCTCTTGCCGCCATCGCCGCTAACTGCCAACAGGTTGCTGTGCATTGCCATACGGCCTTTAGCACTTGTCATGATGATGGTTTCTGGCAGCAGGCAATGAATTTCTTTTCCGGCTTTATAAAATTTGCCCGGGGTACCTACGGTAATGTTTTCAAAGCTGATACCCGCGGCTTTCATTTGCTGCATAGCAGTACCAATCATAACAGTCATTTTCTCTTTACCACCGGCCATTTGCACCGCTTTAGGATAGGTATAATCAACAATGCCCTTATAATCTCCTTTGGTCATGCTTTGGGCCATTAGCGTTGCCTGTTGTTTTACTAAAGACGGGTTTTGGGCATGTAATGCCAACGGAGACAATATGATGAGCAGGAGTCTGAATACTTTTTTCATGGAGATGTTTTTAATTTTTTCTGAGGATGTCATCGGCAAGCTGATCAGTGCTATCAACGTTGCCATTGTATTTAAGTCCCAATATGCGATTTACTAAATTAAAAACGTCAACATTTTTAAAAGAAGGTATTTGTTTTACTTTTTCATGGGAAACAACGATGCGCGAATGTAGATTAACCGCATTACCTGAATGACAACAGCCGGTAAACTTTGGCCGTTTTTACCATTATCTAATCAAATTTTTACATGTTGCTATAAAAGCGGCAGGGTGGCTATAAATTACTTTCCTTTTAATTTAAATGCAGATGAAAATCTTTATAGCGCTTTTATTATCAGTTGTGTTCAGCTACCCTATATCAGCCCAAACACCTGTTGCCCAAAACGGAAAGTTAAGAGTAGAAGACGGTAAATTGCTGAACGAGCATGGTGCTGCCCCGCAGTTGAGGGGGATCAGCCTTTCATGGTCGCTTTGGCAGGGGCGTAAATATTACAATTCGGGTGTAGTAAGCTGGCTGGCAAATGATTTTAAAGCATCAATCATTCGCGCTTCAATGGGGGTGCAGCCCGATAGCGGTTACCTGCAACAACCCGAGGAGCAAAAGGAACTGATTATTAATGTGGTTGATCAGGCTATCAGGAGCGGGGTCTATGTATTGATAGACTGGCACGATCATCATTCAAATCAGCATGTGAATGAGTCGAAAGAGTTTTTCAGGCAGATGGCCAAAAAGTATGCCGGTGTTCCTAACGTGATCTACGAAATTTGGAATGAGCCAGAAAAAGCTGATTGGAAAACAGTTAAAGATTATGCCTTGCAGATCATCCCTGTGATCCGCAAATATGATAAAGATAACATCATTGTAGTTGGCAGCCCTCACTGGGACCAGGACGTTGACATTGCTGCTGTCGACCCGATTAAGGACTATAGTAACATAGCCTATTCTTTCCACTTTTATGCCAGCGATCCATACCATCAGGAGGCATTACGGGCAAAAGCCGATAAAGCAATCGCATTAAAATTACCACTGATCATTACCGAATGGGGGGTAGGCGAAGCTAACGGCAACGGTGAATTTAACCTGCAAAAGACCCAGACATGGCTCAAATGGATGGAAGACAATAAACTAAGCTGGACTAACTGGAATATCACCGATAAACACGAAACCACCGCCCTGCTGCAGCACAACGCACCCATATATGGCGGCTGGACAGAGGCTAACCTAACCCCTGCAGGGATCTTTATCAGGAATGTGTTGAGGGGGGTGAATAAATAGAAGGGCTTGATTGAGTAGGTTATAAAATATGTCATTGCGAGGAGCGGTATGGGCAAAAGCATCTGGGCGACTTGGCAATCTCGTAGCTATACAGGGCGGCCATGCATTGGCTACGAGATTGCCACGCTTCGCTCGCAATGACATGTTTTTTTTACTTCTTCTTCAACGCCTCTGCAATCCCCTTTTCCACCAACGGCCCCATAATCCTGTAGCCTTCAACAGTTGGGTGTACACCATCGGCGGCAAGGTTTTTCGGCAGACCTTTGCGCCCGTCGGCCATGGCGCTGTGGTAATCTACATAAACCATTTTATTGGCATCGGCAAAAGCTTTGATCATGGCATTAAGCTGGATCACTTTCTGGGCAGGCTCCATACCGGGACGCCATGGGAAAGCGTAAGCAGGCAATACAGAACACAGCACCACTTTAATATTGGCAGCTTTAGCCAGCAAGGCCATTGATTGAATATTACCAAAGATATCTTCAATAGCTATAGGGCCATTATTTTGAGCAATATCATTAACCCCAGCCAGGATCACTACTGCACCCGGTTTCAGATCGATTACATCTTCGCGGAAACGTACCAGCATTTGGGTAGTGGTTTGCCCGCTGATACCGCGGTCGTAATATGGCTTACCGCTCCAAAACGTTGAATCCCTGTTAAGCCAGAAGTCGGTAATGGAATCGCCCATGTAAACTACACTCTTAGGGTTCGGGGCCGATGCTTTTATTTTATCGTTATCAG
>NZ_DASVOB010000514.1:0-4228 GCF_036383575.1 Mucilaginibacter sp. | reverse complement strand
GGAACAGTAAATTACCTCCCATTGATTTTACATTTCCCTTAAGCACCTTAACCGGGTTGAAGCCCGAAAGGAATAAAGCCGGGTAGCTGCCTGAGATGAGCCCGGTTACGAGGGCAATACCAACAAGGCTTAACCAAAGCCTTGCATCCGACATATTAATAATGAGTTTCCTGTTAGCCAACTCATTAAACGCCGGAAGGAACATGCGGACAATAACAAGTGCAAGCAATAAAGACAGGAACGAAATAAAAACCGACTCGCTCAAAAACTGGATAATCAACTGCCCGCGCACAGCGCCGGCAACCTTACGCAAGCCAATTTCCTTGGCCCTGCGTGCCGAACGTGCAGTAGCCAGGTTCATAAAATTGATACAGGCAACAACCAGTATCAAAATGGCAATAACAAAAAAGATGCTTACATATTGCGCGTTCCCATGACCCGGTGAATCGCCCAGCCTTTCGGGGGCCAGGTGTATTTTGGTTAACGGTTGTAATTTAAATGTAGCCTTGGTATCGGGGCTATGTTTATGAAAGATCTGCCCTATTTGAGTCTCCAGTTTGGATATGTTGGAAGCAGAGGGATCAAAACTTTTATCGAATTGAATGTAGCCGAAAAAATTAAAATTGTCCCAGATATTATTTTTAACATCATTATTGGTTTGGGCTATTAAAGCCATCGGAAGCAGGATGTCAAACTGCAGGTCGGAGTTGGCAGGAATATTGGCCATAACACCCGTTACTACCAGGTTCTCTTTGTTGTCTTTCCGTATTACCTTACCAATAGGGTCTTCTTTTCCAAAGTATTTTGTGGCGATGTCTTCTGTTATTAAAGCACCATTTACCTGCTTTAAAGCCGTAGCCCGGTCGCCTTTTAACAATGGGTACGAAAACATATCCATAAAACCCGGATCAGCGTAAAACACATGTTCTTCCTGAAACTTCCTGTTACCAGTTTCAAATAAAATGGATGGGAAACCGGGATATAAGCGGGCTGCATTTTTAACAACAGGTAGTTCCGCCTTTAACCCAAATGGCATCCCAGCCGAGCTCGCCGCAGTTTTAGAATCACCAAAATCACTGTTGATACGATAGATCTGCCAGGCATTTGTATGGAACTTATCGTAACTTAACTCGTTTTGCACCCAAAGCAAGATCAGGATACTTGAGGCAAGGCCTATCGCTAAACCCGATATATTGATAATGGAATAAGCTTTGTCCTTTATTATATTCCTGTAGGCCAGTTTAAAATATGTGTTGAACATGGGTATGTTGATTGAAAAGTGATAAACTTCTGTAAGTTATAAACTTACTAAGTAACGCTATTTAAAACTCGTGCCATCAATTCAAATTACTGATAAATAGATACTTACATAGAAAATTTTCGCAGTACCGTTCGAAAACGTTACACCAGGTGTGCGTTTTTGCCCAATCTGAAGCTATAGCAACCCTTTAACATGTACATCTGCAATTTCAACAAAATTGTAATTTAGCCTCTGCTTAAATCTTATGCAATATTATGCTTGATACCCCCACTATTGACGACGCGCTCAACAAAGGCCGGTTTATGATAATATACCCAATGCAGGCAATTACCGTTGTAACGATAGCGCTGTCAATATATTTAAGATCTGTAATAGGATGCCCTCCATTAATCCTATTGCCCACAATGCTCACCGGTCTCATCATCGGCATTATTTTTCGTGGCTTTATGGCTACCCGCTGGCGTATATGGGCATTTGAAAACGTTCGGAATGTTCATGAGCTGGAAGCACGTGCAATCAAAGCGGGGCTTATCCGCAACCAAAATCGTTCATGGTTTTTTCCCGAGTTTAGGAGCAGCTCCGACAAAGCAAAACTCGTAGAGCTATCAAAAAAATTTACCCAACCCGATATATTCATCAATGACCACACCGTAGCCAATGAAGTAAGAGTTTATTTTTCAAAAAGAAAAAACTATTTAGTTGCCGGAGCAGCCGCTGGTGGTGGTTTAGCCATAGGCATTGCTGTAATATTAAACAATCCCCAACAATATATTTTCGTAACGATGCTGCTTATCGCCGCCGGCCTGATAGCGTTTACCTCCCTAAAAAAGGCATTAAACACCACTCCGCGAATCATCATTAGTGATAAAGGCATCGAAACGGTAAACACTCCTTTTTATGAATGGAAAGATATTTACCAGGAAGAGGTGTTTACCGAACAGGCAGATAGAGCTATTATAACTTATTTTACCTATGCCTCACCTAATGGTTACGAAAAACTGGCAATTGGAAATGACCTGACGCATTCGGCACAGCAAATAGAATCTGCATTGAAACTATTTCGTTCACGAAGCGATAAAGCAAAACCTGTCACGGACGAAGCTACGCTTCGACCGTGACAGAGAAAAGCCCAAAGCTAAACATCCCTGCCTTAACCCATGGTGGCGGCATTTTGTCACCATCAAATTCAGACACCCAACCCAATTTAAAAAACCATCAAAAAAGCATAAAAATCGGATCAAAAATCAGTGCCGATCTACAGATATATTGAAACACCAAACCAACACTCAAAAAAGTTTTAAATACTGATTATCAACAATTTAATATTGTTCCATACAAAAACCTAAATTACTGATTACCAATCAATAACATTTAAAACCCGTTTCACTGTTTCACTCTCAAAAAATGGAACATAGCTGTTTTCAAGAAAAAGAAGCGCCGGACTTTTTCCATTTTTTTTCGGGAATCAAAAAATTGGGACACCCACTTTGTTACAATGATAACGATACATAAAGACACTGCCGCCGTAAGCCCAATGTCATTAAGTTAAGGGATTGACAGGTTGCACCAGAGGTGCAAAAGGTTTGTAGAAATGAAAGGTTTGTTTGTCTTAGTGTGCCAGAGGTACGCAACTCCGGTGTTCCGTACCTCTGGCACGGTGATTTTCGGTATATGATGTTACTACTACAAACCTGTTCCCCCTCTGGGGGATTTTCCTTAACTTAAAGACACTGCTGCCGCAAGCCTCCCGGCTTGTGGCCCGCTTACTAATTATCCGATATGAAAGACATATTTGCACGACGTTAAACCCACACATTACAGTCATTTTGTTGCAATTAACAATAATTCATTAAGTTGATGTACCTTATCATCGGCATAAAAAATTAAATTTGCAGCTGCAAACATTCATTCTTTTGGACAGAAAACTGATTATAGGAACCCGTGGCAGTGAATTGGCTTTATGGCAGGCCAATTTCGTTAAAGACAGCCTCGCTGCCATTAACATTATCGCCGAGTTAAAGATCATTAAAACCCAGGGCGACCGTATCCTGAACCTCAGCTTTGACAAGCTGGAAGGTAAGGGTTTCTTTACCAAAGAATTAGAAGAAGAATTAATTGCCGGTACTATTGATATCGCCGTGCACTCACATAAGGACCTGCCAACTGAAAATCCTCCGGGACTCATCATCGCGGCAGTTTCAGAACGGGAAGACCCCGCCGAACTGTTGCTGATCCTGAAGGACTGTGTTGATGTGCACCAAAAGCTATCAGTTAAATACGGTGCTATTGTAGGTACATCATCAAACCGCCGCAAGGCCCAGCTGCTGGCCCACCGCCCTGATCTTGAAATCGAAGACCTGCGCGGTAACGTACCTACCCGCATAGGTAAGCTGCGCGATGAAAAATACGATGCCATTATGCTGGCTAAAGCCGGTGTTACCCGTTTGGCTATTGATCTGAGTGAGTTTCATGTGGAAGAAATAACCCCGGTTGAACTGATCCCCGCTCCCGCACAAGGCGCGCTGGCCATCCAGATCCGCGAAACCGACCATGAGCTTTTTGAAGCCCTGCAAGCATTGCACCATACTGATGTGGCCGAGCAACTGGCTGTTGAACGTACTGTATTAAAATTATTCGGCGGCGGCTGCCACCTGCCTTTGGGTTGTTACTGCCGCAAGGAAGACGGGCTTTTCCAGGTATTTACTTCTAAAGCTGAGGAAGGCGATCAATTTCCGGACAGGTTATTTTTAGAAGCGCCAACCACCGAAGGCCTGGCCGAAAAAGTGGTAGCCAAATTTGCAAAGGGCCGCAAACACCCTGCAAGTGTGTTTATTTCGCGTGAGCTTGGCGAACAAAGCTATTTCCGCAAAGCGCTTGAAAAACACGGCATCCAGATAGAAGATCGTTCACTGATCCGTACCGTGCCCGTGATCACCCGGTTCGATTCATATATATTAAAAAATATTG
>NZ_DASVOB010000513.1:0-6190 GCF_036383575.1 Mucilaginibacter sp. | reverse complement strand
CAACCGTTGTATCCCCTTCAATAACCAGTAAAGGCGTTTTAAGATTGTTCATCCAATTTTTGTGCGAATGCAAACTCCGACTATTGGTAATAAGTCCATCATACCCTCGAGCCCATTCAATAAACTCATTGTAAAGACGGTTTCGTTCTTTATTAGTATAGATAATATCACCGTAGCGTTCATATTCCCTGTCCTTTAATCGTTGAAGCCTTAGCTTCTGTGGGATATACAAAAATACTGACAGGTTAAACTGCCAGTTATTATTCCAATTAATGACAGAACCACCAAGGATCCAACTCTCATTGCCGGCCATTTCTTTGTTGATCAAAGTATTTCTTTCCTCGGGAGGCCTTCGCTCAGTAAAGGGTGGATCGGAAGGGAACCAGAAATAATGATCGCTGTCGAAATAGGGATAGCCCAGCTTTTTGCTCAAAGCCTGGCCGAGTGTGGTTACTCCCGAACCCGAAGCACCGAAGATGTTGATGTGCATAAAGTAGATAAATTGTTGGGCAAATAACTAAATATTCGCCAAAAATCACACATCATAAATCACCATAAGTAAACTGTTAATCAGAAGCTTATAACAGAACAATCATTTTACTCAGTGTATTGAGTAAAATGATGTAGCTAATATTGATGCGGTACTGATAAAGCAGATTCTGCATAATCTATAATATCCTGCTCTTTCAATTCTTCTAAACGCGCTTTAACTAAGCGGTAATCAACCGAAGCAGGTACATCCATGGCAAAATATTTATCACTCATACCCTCCCAGTTACATCCCATTTCTTCAAATAATTTACCAATACTCTTGAGGTCGGCAGTATCGCTCGTTAAAATCACATGAATGGTTGAATTACCGGAATATTCTCTCGTTTCGCGGTAAGTGAGCATTTGTTCATCGGCATCATATTCGGCAAATACAATATCATCCACTGCAATAATCGGCAGGTAAAAAGGGATATTATCCAAGGCATAAAGACCCTCTTCTTCATTAACCACTTTAGCCCACATGGTTTCTACGGTCATCTCTTCTAAAATAGTGCTATATAACCTGAATAGTATTTTTACATGTTTATCATCAGCCATAAAACAAACTTACTCATTTCCCGCTTTAACCCTCCGCTCCATCACCTCTTTCCAGGTGGTTAAAATAAAGCCTTTTTGCTTTAAATAAGCTTTTAGTCGCGGATCGGTCATGGCCAGCAGGTCGCCTTTTCGTTTCTGACCTTCGTTACAGATATTCTTAAACTGCGGAGAGGGCTGTGTGCAGTGCATCAGCACCATGGTTAACCCCGGCGAAAAACGCTCAAAATTTTCGATATAATGATCGGTGTACCACTTTTGCAATTCCTTATCTGTAGCTTTTTCGATATCAGGCATTACCCAGTCGTAACTTGAGTTATCAAGGTCATCCAATACAGGTAAGCCACCTTTCCAAACCAGTTCGCCAAGGTCCCTCACCTTGTTCAGTTCTGCCGGTTCGGGAATGGTTATGCCTTCGGTATATTTCCCATCTTTTTTAAGCTGGGCTATTGTAGCGTTTTTTGCTTCGGCCCGATAAAACAAGTCTTCGCCACCAGGCAGCATTACAGGAATTTTCTTTTCAATGCCGAGATTAATATATTTTTCGAGGAAAGCGGGTTTTGCAAACAGTGTTCCCATATGTGAATCGAGATGTGTTGGCGTAAAGCCCATGGTTAAGGCGCGGTCAAGCTGGGTACGGATTTCCTTATCAATCTCATCGGCAGTAGCATGGAAATAAACGGCGACCACTCCCGGCCAGAACGCGCCCTCTTTATCCACCAGCCCAGGAACCGTGGTTTTACCGGCCAGCGGGCCCCAGCGGTAATTTTGCCATTCGGAGGTGAGGGTTAAATGCAACCCGGCATCAATGCCCGGATGTTGATCCATATAATGTTTAAAATCGGGTCCCCACGGGCAGGGCATCATTACACTGGTTGATGTGGCTACGCCATCACCTATGGCTTTCTCCACGCCCTCGTTTGATTCATGCGACATACCGGCATCGTCAACATGCAAAATAATTACACGTGCACCTTTTGGCCAGCCAAGCTTTTCGGCATAGGTTTTGGTTTGCTGGGCACAAACGGTCATGCCGAAAGCAATACCAGCAACGGTAAGCAGTAAGTTCTTCATCCGGATAATTTTAGGATATAAAAGGTAGTTAAAAATAGAAATTTAATTACCAAATGTGACATGCAAATGCCAATTTAAGCCCTGCAAATACACACGTTTTTACTACTTTTGAAATTAATGCTTCCCGCAACGAACCATACACTCGAGAAACTGGAAATGCTGTTAAAAACGGCCGGTTACAAGGTGCGTTATGAAAAGGGCAACTTTAAAACCGGCGCCTGCCTGCTGCTTAATAGCAAAATGATCGTAGTGAACCGTTTCTCCAACCTGGAAAGCAAGATACTTGCCCTGGCTGAGCTATTGCGCGAACTTGAGGTAGATTACAAGCTGCTTGATGATAAACAGATTGCATTTTTGCAGGAAATTAAACAAACAAAACTGCAGCTGTGACCATAACATTTTTAGGAACCGGAACGTCGCAGGGGGTACCTGTTATTGCGTGTAACTGCGAGGTTTGCCTCTCAACAGATAAGCATGATAAGCGCCTGCGCAGTTCAATTTTAATTGAATCTGAAGATAAGGTCATTGCCATTGATTCGGGCCCCGATTTCAGGTACCAGATGCTGCGTGCCAATGTACAACACCTTGACGCTATAGTTTTTACACATGAACATAAAGATCATGTTGCCGGGATGGATGATATCCGGGCTTTTAACTACAAGCAAAATGTACCTATGGATATTTATGCAGATGAAAGGGTGCAAAAAGCCCTGGCACGTGAATTTCCTTACATTTTTGATGGTACAGGCTACCCGGGTGTTCCGCAGGTAAATATGCATACCATTGGATTTGATCCTTTTAATATTGGGAATGTTAAACTTACCCCTATCGAGGTATTTCATTACAGGCTGCCTATAAAAGGTTTCAGGATCAAGGATTTTACCTATATCACTGATGCCAAAACAATCCCGGATGCCGAAAAGGAAAAGATAAAAGGCACCAAAAAATTAGTGATAAATGCCCTGCAAAAAGAAACGCATATCTCCCACTTTACACTTGAGGAGGCTATTGCTTTTGCCAATGATATAGGTGCAGAAACCACCTATTTTACGCATATAAGCCACAGGTTGGGCAAACATGCCGATGTATCTAAAGAACTCCCCGCCGGCATTGAACTGGCTTATGACGGATTAAAATTAACAATTTAACAAACTCGTAAATCCGTTGCCTCTTTTTCTTCGTAGTTACGAAAATAAAATAGCCCCTAATTTTATTTCTATATGGAGTATCTTGTATTTGTCAGCACCGCTAAAAAGTTAATGAGCGATGATGAGCTATTGGATTTGCTGCAATCAGCAAGGTTAAAAAACACTGAAAACAACATTACCGGAATGCTTCTTTATAGCGACGGAACCTTTATGCAGGTTCTTGAAGGTGAAAAAGAAGATTTACGCAGAGTTTATAATTTTATCCAGGCCGATCTAAGACACCGCAATATTATAGTAATGGCGACCGGAATACTTAACGAGCGAATTTTTTCTAAATGGTCGATGTCATTTGCATCAGTAAATGCCGATGTGCTTGAACTGATGGAGGGTTATTTAAACCCGGCATTTATTAAATTCACCAATGATGTTGATAGCCACCCTACGGTTACCATGATTAAAACATTTGCCGATAGTAACAGGCTTTCAACACCGGTACTTACGCTGTTTAATTAATTGTTTAAGCTATAAGCGGTTTTATACATAAAATCAGCTATCGGTTTTGTGTATAAATCTTTATATATTAACCTGCTAATTGACCCTAATTTCATGGAATATCTTGTTTATGTAAGCACCGCTAAAAAGTTAATGAGTGATGCGGAATTATTGGACCTGCTGCAAACAGCGCGAATAAAAAATGCAAAGTACAATGTTACAGGCATGCTCCTCTACAGTGAAGGCACCTTTATACAAGCGCTTGAGGGTGAAAAAGAAGATCTTTACACCATCTACAAAGCTATTGAACTCGATTTTCGCCATCGCAACATTATCCTAATGATAACAGGAAGTGTTGAGGAAAGAATCTTCCCTAAATGGTCTATGGCTTTTGCATCGGTAAATGCAGACGTGCTGGAATTAATAGAAGGCTATTTAAGCCCCTCGGCCAAAAACTTCATTGGCGACAATAACCACGCCACGGTTACCATGCTTAAAACCTTTGCTGCAACCAACAGGCTTTCCGTATCGTTTTAAAGGTTTAATTATTTAATCCGCGACCTATTTTATGCCGAGCTTGAATGCTGCGGCTTTGGTTAATGATCCGTCAAGCTCTTCGCCAGCTTCGTCCAATAATGTTTTAAGATAGGAATGTTGCGTCCCGGTTACAAGTTCATCTCCGTTATACATTCATCGGTTTTTTTTACGTGTTTGAGCCTTTTGCTTTATTTTGATCAATATCTCTCCCTTGTCCGATTTGTGAGCGCATCGGGACTTACAGTTCAATAAAACTCACCCTGTCAATAGTGCCCTTATACTGTTTTAAATGTCCCTTATCGCTCGCGTCAACCACTCCCCTGATGGTTACTTTACGCTTATTCATTTGAGTAAACTGGCCATCATTATAGGTAAACAAACCAATATGTGTACCCGGCAGATAAAGCGGGCAATCCTGGCTAAAATCAACCCATATGGCGTTATGCAGATCGTGATTTGAAAAAAGGCTATCGTTGAAAAGCGCCGATTGCTCATTCCCCTCTTTGTATTTGCCGCTCACCTCCACGTATTGCTTATCGTATTTTTCAATATGATTAATAAGCTCGGTAAAAGAAACCTTCTGATAGTCTTTGGAAACATTGCAATCGCTTTGGAAGATCTTTTTTTGTTTGGCGCATGCCCCAAGCAAAACTAACAACGGTAAAATCCGGAGCAGATTTTTAATATGGATAAACGCCGCAGTCATATAAATCAGGAATGTTTAAGATAGCGAAAATATCTATCGTTAAACCTTATAACAGATATTTTACAGCGAGGTTACAGATGTTATAGTTATTGCGCAATTTATCTTTGCTAAAACGTTTAGGCATCTTGTTTCTTAGCTTAATGCTGTTATTTTTGTATATCAACATTTAACCTGAATTAACCTCCCATGAAATTAAAACTGATAGGCACCTTACTCCTATTATCAGCATTGGGCGTACAAGCCCAGCAAAAAATCATCCCGCTTTATCCTGGCGCAGCCCCCGGCTCCGAAAACTGGACCTGGACCGAAGGCGAAAGTGACAACAACGCTTTTAACACCAAAGTTCTTTACAACGTTACGCATCCTTCATTGAGCGTCTTCCTTCCGGATTCAGCAATCAACACAGGTACCGCCGTGGTTATTTGTCCGGGTGGTGGCTTTCATACCCTGTCAATCAACAGCGAGGGTTACGATGTAGCTAAATGGCTCAACAAACAGGGCGTAACCTGCTTTGTATTGAAATACCGGCTGACCCATAGCCTGACCAACGATCCGGTAAAGGAACTGATAGCCAAAATGGCTCAGAAAGATTTCCCAAAACAAGTAGCGCCGATAGTTCCACTGGGGATTGCCGATGCCCGTGCAGCGCTCGCTTATGTGCGCGAACATGCCGCTGAATATCATGTTTCGCCGCAACGGATAGGTATCATGGGCTTTTCGGCCGGTGGAACGCTGGCCAGTGCAGCGGCCTTTAATTACACTGCCGCCAACAAGCCCGACTTTGATGCTCCTATTTATGCCTACGTACCGCCCGAGTTGCTTTCAAAGATCCCTGATGATGCGCCGCCAATGTTCATAGCTGCTGCTACAGATGACCAGCTTGACCTTGCACCACATAGCGTGGAACTTTACAACAAGTGGCTGGCATCAAAACATAGCGCCGAACTGCATATGTATGTTAAAGGCGGTCATGGTTTTGGCATGCGCAAACAAAACTTACCTACCGATACCTGGATAGACCGGTTTAATGATTGGCTGGAACTGCAAGGCTTATTAAAACCGGTTAACTCCCAATTAAAATCGGCTAAGGAAAGAACGGAGCAATGGGAAGCCTACCACAAACAATGGGAAGATGCATTCCATAAAG
>NZ_DASVOB010000512.1:0-2042 GCF_036383575.1 Mucilaginibacter sp. | reverse complement strand
CCTGTACGGTACCGGCAAAGCGGATAGGTTCATGGTTATCGTTAAAGTAGGCCTTTCCTTTCAGGTGGATCCAATATTTCAAGTGCCCGCTGTGGTCAACGGTGCGAATGATCATATCGTAATTACCGCCGCTAACAGGGTTGTACGCCTGCATGACCGCTGCGCGTAATCGTTGCTCATCTTCCGGGTGTACAAATTTTAGCAGATCGGCATATTTTATTTCGTCATCTTTTTGAAAGCCGCAAAGCTCCTTACAGCGGTCGTCCCATATTACGGTTTGCAATTTGGGGTTTAAATCCCAGGTGCCCAATTCGGCTGCCTGCAGGGCAAACTGAACGCGCTGCTCGCTTTCGGTAAGCTTTTGACGGGTTGTTACCAGTTCGGTAACATCTGCCGCAGTATTCAATACACCCCAAACTTCACCAGCATCATTGCGTAATGGTTTAAAAGTGAAATTGAAGTAAAATTCTTGAAGCTTATTATCTACTACAAGATCAACTTTCTGCTCTTTGCCTTCGTAGGCTATGCCGCTTTTATAAACGTTTAATAATATGGCATGGAAACCCTGTTCCTCAAGCTCGGGAAGCAGGTTAAAGTAGGTACGGCCAATAACATTATCGCCTTTGCCCCAAATGTCAATGATGGCCTTATTGGCTATCCTGATCTCCATTCCTTCGCCAAGGTATAAAGCAACCGGAGTAGGCGATTCCCTGATCAGAATACGGAAAATATCTTCGTTTAATTGTTGATTAAGGTTGGGCTGGCTATTCATTATATAGATAACAGGGATAAATATAGTCTATAATAATTAAGGTTAAAGAGCCAATTTTATGCATAATAGCTTTTCAATTAAATGATGATGACCAATGGTTGCATCGTTGATAAAAAACGAGGTGCAATAGCATGAACTTGTTTCTGTCAAACAGTATACCTGTATAAATGTTTAAATCTGTTTTTAGAGAATTTGGTTGTATGAGTTTTAATGATTTATACGGATCAGGATTTATTTATTCGTATTATTAGCAAGATAAGTTCATGATGATTTTTCGACTTTTTTCCGTCACAAAATCAAATATCCCAAAACAATTATACCAGTATTTTTATTACCATACCAATAAAACAAAATCCTGTATGCTTGATGGTTATAGTAAACAGGTAGCTTAAAACAGATTGGAGTTATATGACCAAACTACATAAAAAACAACAGCTTACAACGTTTGATCAATTGCCTAAAACACCGACAGGCATCACCGGTTTAGATGAAATAACAGGTGGCGGTTTACCTAAAGGAAGGCCTACGTTGATATGTGGTGAAGCCGGTTGCGGCAAAACATTAATGTCGCTTGAATTTGTAATTAGGGGGGCTACAGAGTTTAATGAGCCCGGTGTATTCATGGCTTTTGAAGAAAAAGCAGATGAGCTCGCCTCGAATGTTGCATCGCTTGGTTTTGATTTGCGCAAGCTTCAGGACGATAAAAAAATAAGGCTCGATCACGTGCATATTGACCGGAGCGAGATAGAAGAAACAGGCGAATATGACCTTGAGGGCTTATTTATCCGCTTAGGCTATGCCATTGACAGCATTGGCGCCAAAAGGGTAGTTTTAGATACACTGGAAAACCTCTTTTCAGGCTTATCAAACCAGGTTATACTGCGTGCCGAGTTAAGAAGGCTTTTTAATTTTTTAAAAGATAAAGGTGTAACAGCCATTATAACCGGGGAGAAAGGCGAAGGAGGGGCCTTAACAAGGCAGGGGCTTGAAGAGTACGTTTCAGATTGCGTGATATTGCTCGATCACAGGGTTATCAACCAGATCTCCACCCGCCGTTTGCGTGTAGTAAAATACCGCGGCTCGCAGCACGGTACCAATGAGTATCCCTTTTTAATTGATGAGGAGGGCATTTCGGTATTGCCCGTTACCTCTTTAAAGCTTGAAAAGGAAGCATCTTCAAAACGAATTTCATCAGGCATACCTTCGCTTGATAGCATGTTTGGCGGCAAAGGCTTTTTTGAGGGTAGCAGTATCCTTGTTTCGGGCACGG
>NZ_DASVOB010000511.1:0-4589 GCF_036383575.1 Mucilaginibacter sp. | reverse complement strand
AATCCAGGAGAATGAAAACTACTGTATTCTTTTTTCTACTCGCGTGTGCCGTTGCAGCAAAAGCTCAAAACGCCGCTCCGGTAAATTTTACTGCTGATCAGGATCATCAGAATATGATGAAACAGTTAGGGATCAAAACCTTGCGCAATGGCCCCAGCGGTGATGAATCTGCTCCTAACCATGCCAATTATGATGAGGCCTTGGCTAATCCTTACCCTACTTTGCCGGATGCACTTACCTTAAAGAATGGCAAAAAGGTAACTACTGCCGAAATGTGGTGGAAACAGCGCCGCCCCGAAATTGTAGAGGATATGGAGCGCGAGGTTTATGGCCGCATCCCGGCTAATGTACCTAAAGTAACCTGGACGGTTAAAGTTACGGATAAGGAACGCGTTGGTTTTTTTCCAGTGATTGCCAAACAGCTGATAGGCCATGTTGGTAATTCGGCTTACCCGCTTATCAATGTGAATATTGAAATGACATTGGTAGTGCCCGCAAATGCCAAAGGGCCGGTGCCTGTATTGATGATGTTTGGCCGCAGCGCTTTGCCTGCGCCTGCCCAACCTTCACCTACAGATGTTGAAAAGATCAACACCGCACTGAAAGAGCTGCTTGTAAAAGAGCATCCCGAATTAAAGACCATTTTTGAACAATATCCTGCCTATAACCCTATTCCTGAACAATCTCCTTTCGGGCCGGGTGGTTTCCAGGTGACCAAAGGTGATCCGCCGACTACCACGCAATTGATAGCCAACGGTTGGGGTTATGTGTTGATAGATCCGTCATCGATACAGGCCGATAACGGCGAGGGTTTAACCAAAGGGATCATCGGCTTAGTAAACAAAGGACAACCTCGCAAACCCGAAGACTGGGGAGCTTTACGCGCCTGGTCGTGGGGAGCGGCACGTGCGTTGGATTATTTGGAAACACAGCCCTCAGTTGATGCCAGGCATGTAGGCATTGAAGGTGTTTCCCGTTATGGAAAGGCAGCTCTGGTAACACTGGCCTTTGAGCCAAGGTTTGCTATGGGGCTGATCGGTTCTTCGGGAGAAGGGGGAGCTAAATTGCACCGCCGTAATTTTGGCGAGGCGGTTGAAAGCCTTACCGGCGGCGAATATTACTGGATGGCCGGTAACTTTATGAAGTACGGCGCATCGGAAGCTACATTCGGTGCTAAAACCGCGAAAGATCTCCCGGTAGACGCGCATGAGCTGATTGCCTTGTGCGCGCCGCGCTTCACTTTTATAAGTTACGGTATCCCCGAGCAGGGCGACGCCAAATGGCTTGATCAGCAGGGAAGCTATATGGCAACTGTCGCCGCCGGCTCCGTATTTAAACTGCTTGGTGCAAAGGATATCGGTGTTTCAAATGATTATAAAACCGAAAAGATGCCGCCGGTTAGTACCGGTTTGCTGAATGGTGAGTTGGCCTGGCGACAACACGACGGCGGCCATACCGATGCACCAAACGTAAAATACTTTATTGCCTGGGCCAATAAACTGATGCATTATGGAAAGGAAGGAGGAGGGAAGTGATTTACCAGCGTGTCATCCTGGGTGTTTAAATCCGTTGAACTCTGCAGGCGCAATGACATCTCCACCACGTCATTGCGAGGCACGAAGCAATCCCCAACAGGTAGGTAACGATCTTTGTTCTATGGACTTACATCGTCGCGCTCTTGGCCGCGCGGGGCCAGTTACTTTTTTCTTGATAAAAAAGTAACCAAAAAATCAAGTTAGCAGATAGGCTTCTTTGCCGCACAGGCCTTTGCCCTGCAAATCGGACAGAACCACGGCTGCAATTATTTTGCCCTGCTGCGCTCGCACTTTGCCAATACTTCTGCAAAAACTTGCTATGCCCCTTCCTGCGCACAAGGCCATCATTGTTCTGCCCGCTTTCACCCGAAGCTTACCTGCTGACAAGGACATTCTTTATTTATTATGTCATGGGTAACTTGTTTCAGCCCCCAGAAGAAAGGTAGGCGATTTACTTAGCATATGGCTCAGCGAGTGAGATGTTGAAACAAGTTCAACATGACGTTGAATTATTATAATTATTAAAACCCTATCGAATTTCCCCCATCAACCTGCAAAATAACCCCGGTTACATATTTGGCGCTGTCGGTAGCTAAATAATAAACGGCTTCGGCTACATCGGCGGGTTCGCCTAATTTACCCATCGGGGTGCGGCCCATTACCTTTTGCTTGCGGGCAGGATCGTTATCCAGCGCCTTTGCCGACATATCTGTAGCTATAAAACCTGGAGCAACGCAATTCACCCTGATGCCTTGCGGCGAAAGCTCGGTAGCCATAGCCCTTGTCATGCCCTCGATGGCAGTTTTGGACGCTGAGTAGGCAATAACGTAGGGTATACCGTATTGCGCCGCCATCGAACTGATGTTAACAATACTTCCTCCGCCTGCTTTTAACATGCTTTTTACCACCTCGCGGCTTATGGCAAACACCGAAGTAAGGTTAGTTTGGATCACCCTTGAAAATTCTTCATCAGTTACCTCGGCAAAAGCTTTTTTGTGGTTGATGCCGGCATTATTAACCAAAATATCAGGAACGCCAAATTCGGCTTCAATCTCTGCTATCAATTGTGGTATACCGGTTGTATCGCTCAGGTCGTATTGTTTATAACTGCAAAGTTCGCCAAACTGCTGTGCTGCCGCGATCAGTTTTGCTTCGTCCCGGCCAATGATGATGGTTCTGATGCCTTGTTCGGTGAATTTTTTGGTGGTGGCAAGTCCAAGGCCCGAGGCTCCGCCGGTTACGATAGCAAGTTTGTTTTTTGAGTTCATGGAGGTTTAAAAAATGTTATTTTTTCCTGGAAGATGATTCGCGTACTATCAATTCCGACCGGAGGATAAGGCTATGCGTTTGTTGCAGGTCCTGCCGGTTGGTTAAATGGTTGATAAGCATGCTTGCGGCAACTTCACCCATTTCATATCCTTTATAATTTACGGTAGTGAGGTTTGGCTCAATCACGCAGGCTGCCGGGTCATTATTAAAACCGGCTATGGCTATTTGTTCAGGGATTTTAATGCCTGCTTTTTTCAGTACCTGGATGCAGCTAACGGCACTCACATCATTAACTGTAAATATGCCGTCGGGAAGCGGATCCATTTTTAAAATAGCTTCGGCCGCCGCGGCAGATTCCTTAGCACTCAGGTCGTTGATGATCACCAGTTGCTCGTCAAAGTCAATATGATGTGCTTCAAGTGCTTGTTTATACCCGCGAAGGCGCTCGGCGTAAACATTGCGCAATTGGTTCCCGTTAATATGTACTATCCTTTTGCAACCTTGCTGAAGCAGGTGGTCGGTTACCTCGTAGGCAGCCTTGAAATTATCGATATAGATCTGCGGGTAATGTGCATGTTCAATGATCCTGTCGAAGAACAGCACCGGGATCTTTCGCTTAATAAAAGGTTCAAAATGCTCGATGCCGGTGGTGTCGTAAGCCAATGAAACCAGCAGGCCGTCGACCCGGTTATTCAGCATAGCTTTGGCATTGCTGATCTCCTTCTTCATTGTCTCTAACGACTGGCTGATGATGAGATTGTAATTATTATTGTTCACAACTTTTTCGATGCCCGCGATAACATCCGACATGAAACTGCTGTTGAGCCGGGGTACAATTACGCCGATAATATTGCTGTTTTTGCGGCGTAAATTGCTGGCGAATGAATTGGAGCGGTAACCCATTTCTTCGGCGGCTTTGACGATCTTCTTGTTGGTATTTTTATTAACCCGCGGATGATCTTTAAGCGCACGGCTAACCGTAGCTGCCGAAACCTTTAATTTTTCGGCAATGTCATATATGGTTATCTCTTTTTCGCTGCCCGGCATATAATTAATTTGAGGTGCTTAAACGATGTTACGGGCTTGATGATAGCGGCGCAAAATTGTTTAGTTGATAAAAGTATAAAATTATTAACAAATTATTGAAATTTATGCAATCGGTTGCATAAATTTATCGCGTTGATAAATATCCGTTTAAATAGTATGGTACCAGATTTAGAACAAACCTTCAGGTGGTTTGGTCCCGGCGACCCGGTAACTTTAAGTGCAATAAAACAAACAGGGGCAAGCGGGATAGTTACCGCGCTTCATCATATCCCCTGCGGTGATGTTTGGAGCCGTGAAGAGATCAGCCGGCGAAAGGCCATGATTGAAAGTGCAGGTTTTAACTGGGCGGTTGTGGAAAGTGTGAATATTCATGAAAGTATCAAAACCGGAAGTGCGGGGCGTGACAGGTACATTGATAACTATATCCAAACGCTGCAAAATTTAGCGCATGAAAGGATCTTTACAGTGTGCTACAACTTTATGCCCGTATTGGACTGGACCCGTACGCATCTTGACCATCGCTTAGTAAACGGTGCTTCGGCATTGCTATACAACGCTCCTGCTTTAGCGGCCTTCGATCTTTATATTTTAGAGCGGGAGAATGCTTATAATGAATTTAGTATCGAGCAGCAAACAGCCGCAAAGCTTTACCTCGACGAGTTGAATGAGGATGACAAAACACTATTAACCAATACAATATTAGCAGGATTACCCGGTACAGATGAGGTTTTTACGATT
>NZ_DASVOB010000510.1:0-5288 GCF_036383575.1 Mucilaginibacter sp. | reverse complement strand
AGTTGAATATCACTTCTCAGGCTTTTAGATAAAATGGGTAAAGAAATGTTACGATCAGGCTTTTACGTTTTGCCTGCCTGCTTTATGCCCTAATGTTGAATAGTAAAAAATAAACAGGTAAATAGGAATAAGTATAATATAGGCAGATTGTGCCGAAAACTTCTCCGAAAAATAGCCGTACAGCGGAGGTAGAACGGCACCACCTGCAATACCCATAACTAATAATGAAGATGCTATTTTGGTAAACCGGCCTAAACCTGCCAGGGCCAGCGGCCAGATAGCAGGCCACATTAATGAGTTAGCCAAACCAAGTAATGCAATGCAAAACACCGACGCATAACCATGGGTTAGCAACGTTGCAATTGTTAGTACAATACCTAAAATTGAAGAAGCTACCAATGCTTTTTGTTGTGTTATCAGTTTCGGGATACAGAAAACACCAACCAGGTAGCCCACAATCATGGAGATCAATGTACATGATGTAAAAAACTTAGCAGTTGACAATGGAATATGCTGTGAAGTACCGTAAAGCGAAATTGAATCGCCGGCTATAACCTCGGCACCTACATACACAAACAAGGTTACCACGCCAAGTATGAGGTGTGGAAACTGTACAATACTGGTTTTGTTTGTGTTTGCTGCGGCCACGGTTTCGTCTTCATGCTCAGTATTGATCTCCGGTAATGACGAAAAATAGATAAGTATTGCCAGTAAAATTAAAACTACCACCATGATGCCATAAGGCAGGATCACTCTTGATGCCAGCTGATTAAGTTCCAGCGCTTTTTCACTTGCACTTAAAGTTTTAAGCTTTTCAGTTATTGAATCAATATTGGCAAGTACTACTGTACCCAAAATAACAGGAGCCAAAGCACCGGCAATTTTATTACAGATCCCCATAATGCTGATGCGCTTTGCAGCTGTTTCAGCAGGGCCTAAAATGGTAATATATGGGTTTGATGCAGTTTGTAACACCGTTAAGCCGGTACCCTGAACAAACAAGCCAATTAAAAATATCCCGTAGGTACGGGTCATTGCGGCGGGTATAAATATCAGTGCGCCCAACGCCATTACAAACAAACCTATGGCCATGCCATTTTTAAAGCCAAACTTTTTTATGGTTTTCCCGGCAGGGATGCCCATTACAACATAAGCAATATAAAAAGCGGTGGTTACAAAATATGCTTCCTTTGTACTTAACTCACATGCTATTTTTAAATAGGGAATGAGGGTACCATTCATCCAGGTTACAAAACCAAAAATGAAAAATAAGGCCCCGATAATAACTATCGGGTTTATCGCTGATTTTTTTACCGGCGATTCGAGTACTGAACTTGTTGCCTGGGCCATAGTATATGGTTTAATTATAGGGATTTTACTTTAAATGAATTTTATCGTTCCAAAAAATGCTGATAAGTGAAAATCAGGTACTGGGTTATTGATGTTGCTCCAGCTTACAAAATGAGGCTCGGGCAAGTCATCGCCGCATTTAAAAAAATTTGCCCGGCTGGTAGTTCCATTTAATGTTTTGATATCATGATAAATAAAAACATCAAAAGGGACCAGCAATGTCAAATCCCATGTATTAAAACCGTCTGTATTTTCAGCCCAGTTGATATTACTCAGGGCTTTTATGCTGCTCACCTGATCATCAGGAACAGGTGTCCTTCCATGGCGGTCCTTACCGAAGCCTACCAGCGCGGTTCCGAGGGCATTAAACTCCAGGTTGTAATATTGGCCATCGCCAAAACCTATAAAAAACTCAACACAGCTATCTTTATAAACAGGGTCGTTTACTGTTTTATAAGTTGCAATGGTATGTTGCTCTTTTACAAAATACTTTAATGCGATACCATCCCCGGTATGGGCTATTGAAAAACTAACCGACGGAAAATATCCTGTATCAGTCCACAAAAGATTATCGATAGTGTACTTTTCTCCTTTTTCGAGCCAAACAGACAGCTCATCAAGGTTATTTTTATTGTAAGTACCCGGAATAAAGGGGGCGTAAACTTCCTTCACTATGTTTTATAAGATATTTTTTTTCAATTTACCAAAAGCGCATTCCAAATCAATGAATAACGCTGAATTAACATCCCAATGTTAATTTTTTTACCAAAATAAATAAAAAGTTTATAAAATTTTTAAAAATCTACATTTACTTATTAAAAAAACGTAAAAACTTTTCAAAGCAAGCCTATCAGGCAAATTCAGGATAATTTCAATTCATTTCTGTTTAATAATTGGCTACCTTGTACTAACCAATTTGTTATGAAAAGAAAAACTTTCATTCAATTAAGTACTACCTTAATGGCATCTCCCCTATTATCTTCAATCCCATCATGGGCACAACAACCTCACTTGCAAAACTGGTCGGGCAATTTAACTTATAGCACGGGTAATGTATTTTACCCCAAATCGGTTGAGGAAGTACAACAGCTCATTAAAAAACACGACAAAATAAAAGCATTGGGCACAAGGCACTGCTTCAATAACATTGCCGATAGTAAAGACAACCTGCTCTCTACACGCGATCTGAACAAGGTAGTATCCATTGACAAGCAAAACCATACCGTTACTGTTGAAGGCGGCATAAAATATGGCGAGCTTGCCCCATACCTTCATAAAGAAGGCTTTGCCCTTCATAACCTTGCCTCCCTGCCGCATATTTCAGTAGCAGGGTCTATCACAACAGCCACACATGGTTCCGGTGTAAAAAACGGCAATCTTTCAAGCGCGGTAGTAGGTTTAGAGATTGTTAAAGCGGATGGAAGTGTTGTTCATCTTTCAAAAACAAAAGATACCGCGAAGCTGAATGCAGCCGTAGTCGGTCTTGGCGCTTTGGGTGTTATCACTAAAGTTACGCTGCAAATACAGCCAACCTACATGATGAAACAACATGTATTCACCGGCTTACCCATGAGCGAGCTTAAGCAGCACTTTGAAAAAATTGTTTCGGCCGGCTATAGTGTAAGCCTGTTTACCGACTGGCAAAGCGACCATATTAACGAGGTTTGGATAAAAAGCAGGATAGGTACGGACAAAGATGAAAACCTAAAAGAATTTTATGGAGCAAAAGCCGCTACCAAAAACCTTCACCCTATCATAGCCCTCTCTGCCGAAAACTGTACCGAGCAAATGGGTGTACCCGGCCCATGGTATGAACGGTTACCGCATTTTAAAATGGGTTTTACACCAAGCAGCGGTAAAGAGCTGCAATCAGAATTTTTTGTACCTTTTGATCATGCGGTTGAAGCTATTGCTGCTGTGGCAAAATTAGGCAAACAGATCAGTCCGCACCTTTTCATCACCGAGATCCGCACCATTGCCGCCGATGACCTGTGGATGAGCCCGGCCCATAATCAAAAATCAGTAGCTATTCATTTTACCTGGAAACAGGAAACAGAAGCGGTATTGAAATTACTACCCCAAATTGAACGGGAACTTTCACCGTTTAAAGCAAGGCCTCACTGGGGTAAAATCTTTACCATCCCGGCTAAAACATTAGCGGCACGTTACGAAAAGATGGATGCTTTTAAAGCTGTAGTAGCCGAATTTGATCCGCACGGAAAATTCAGGAACCAGTTTTTAGCAAATGAACTTTACAAGTCCTGAAATAAGAAGGCTAAGGCTGCTGTAAATTAAAAAATCAATTTATTAGCTTTTAGCCTTACGCGTTTTGCTTTAAGCTTTCGAAAAAGCTTAAGGCTGCTGCCTGCGGGGGCGTTTTGCTCTAACCGGGGCTGCAGCTTCCTGCTGCTCAAACCTGTTGTTATTTTCGCGCGGAAAACGGGGCTTGTTGTAACCTTGCGGCTTTACTTTGTTAAAACCCGGCTTGGGCTTTGTAAATTGCTGCTGCTGTTGTTGCGGCTGATGCTTTTGTTCAGCTATCCTAACGCTGATCTCGCGTTCGTCGATAGTGGCACCGTTCATAGCGTCAATTGCCCGCTGAGCACCTGCCTCATCGGTCATTTCTAAAAAACCATAACCTTTACTAATGCCGCTGTCCTTATCGGTAATTATCCTTACGCTGCTTATTGTGCCATAAGCGCTGAACAGTTCAACAAGTTCAATTTCTTCCATGTCTCGTGGAAAACCCACGATAAAAAGCTTAACCATATTATACTTTGTAATTGCAATAGGTAACCAGTGAGCAAATATAGTGCACAAAAATGGTTTAGCCTATTGTTCAACGGTCAGTTGATGGCTTATTTGCAAAAAAAGCGTTCCGTATATCACCCCGGAACGCCAATTTCACACTAATTGTATAATCTCCCCTGCTTAATTAACCTCATTCCGGCAGTATTTTCTTTAAATTATCATTCCGGCTTATAATCAATCACTTGCTTTCACCAGATAAACCGAAATTCGACCAACAAACAGGTATAGCGTTGCCTTTTCTACCATCTGCCCCCTGAAAACCGACCTTATTAACAAAGAGAAACATGGTATAATATGCCGAATGCTGTTTACAACTTTAATGTTTAGTTTTAGTTTATCAATATTCTTAAACATGTGAGTTAACCGTTTAACTGACGAATTTTGCTGACAAAATTACCCGCAGTTTCCCCAATAATTAACAGACACTATGTTGAGATAAAGCTTATTGATTATTTTGCCTTGCGGATATAAAGGCTGCCAAAAGTAGTTTTCATCAATAACTCGGGACCGCCGCCTGCTATTTTTCCGTACACCCAGTCCTCCATTTTCAGGCTGTACATTCCTTTCTCGCCGGTATTTTTTGTAACTACCGGTTTGCGTTGTTCAGTTACCACATCAAAATCGGTAAATATATCGCCCTGGTCTGATTTCAGTTTGACATTTGCTTTAAGGCTTGCCGGGAAAGTAACATCTACCTTTCCATTAAGTGTTGAAAATGCCATAGCTGCTTTTGCATCAATGCTTTTAAAGGTAACTTCAACATTGCCATTAACCGTATTGGCCACAACCGACCCCGAAATATTGTTCAGTTTGATGTAACCGTTAACATTCCTGATCTCCAGATCACCGCTTAGGTTACTGGCGTTGATATTACCATTATTTACAGTGGATAATTTAACACTGGTACTGTTCATGGGCACTTTAATGGTCAGATTGGTAGTTTTATTAGGACTGCCATGAACGTTTACCTGGTTATTGTTTTCCTGTGCCTGGACATCAAGGCTGCTGCCGGCAGATAAACGCCTCATGCCGCCTGGTGCCGCTTCTTTTTCACGATGTCTTCTTTCTTCACCCTGGGCATCAATAATGATATCTTTCCCCTCGTAACCTATTATGGTGATTGAACC
>NZ_DASVOB010000509.1:0-3597 GCF_036383575.1 Mucilaginibacter sp. | reverse complement strand
ATAAGCTTAATTAAAACCTCTCCCTGACTAATTGTCAGGTTTTTGATTTCTTTATTGAACAGATTTTTTATTTCACCCTCGCAGGTGCTTACTAATTCCTTTTGTTTTTTCCTGTCGGCAGTAACGGCCAGGTCGCGCTGTAACTGGCGGTACCTTTGCCCTGCAAAACGTGCGTAGGGCAGTACTTTCATTACATTATAGCGTAAACGGCGGTAGTTTAGCCTGTCGGCTTCACTTGCAAAAATACGGGTATCTACAATTCTAACCTCCGGCTCAACTATCCACGGTACAAGCTCGCCATCAAGGTTGGTCATAGCTGTTCTGATGGTATCATTTTTGCCAAGGGTTACAGGTGCAGGCGTAGCTGTTTGGGCCTTTGCAGCACCCATTAAGCAACATAACAGCAACATAAAACCAATAAATTTCATATTTTTACTTAATACAAAAATAATGTAATTTTTTTTGGTATTTTACTAATACCTGCAATAATATTTATTTGCTGCATGTTTATGATTGAATACCGCTAATACCCCGTACATGAAAGACTTAGTGATTGACCTGGAAGCCGAGAAGAACGAGATACTAAAAAGATACCGCGCTTTATTACGTGCCTGTAAATCAACCCTTCAAAAGGGCGATAAACGCATGATACGTAAGGCATTTGATATGGCCCTTGAAAGCCATAAAGATATGCGCCGTAAAAGCGGCGAGCCCTATATATATCACCCTATTGCTGTTGCCCAGATAGCCGCCGAAGAAATTGGCCTTGGTACTACCTCAATAGTGTGCGCCCTGCTGCATGATGTGGTTGAAGATACCAACATGACGCTTGAGGAAATTGAGATGGAGTTTGGTAAAAAGGTGGCCAAAATTATTGACGGCCTTACCAAAATATCAGGTGTTTTTGATACCAATAGCTCATTACAGGCCGAAAACTTCCGCAAAATGCTGCTTACCCTTGCCGATGATGTAAGGGTGATATTGATCAAGCTTGCGGACAGGTTGCATAACATGCGCACCATGGAGTTTATGCCCAGGGACAAGCAGCTGAAACTCTCGTCAGAAACGGTTTACCTGTATGCGCCCCTTGCACACCGCCTGGGTTTGTACGCCATAAAATCTGAGCTGGAAGATCTTTCCATGAAATACATGGAGCGCGAAACCTATCAGTTCATCAAAAATAAACTGAACGAGAAAAAAGCCGAACGCGAGCGTTTTATACGCGATTTTATTGAGCCTATAAATAAATCATTATTAACGCAGGGACTTGAGGCTGACTTATTTGGGCGGCCGAAATCTATCCACTCCATCTGGAATAAGATGAAAAAGAAATCGATCCCTTTTGAGGAGGTTTACGATCTTTTCGCCATCCGGATCATATTGGATAGCACCCCTGAAAATGAAAAGGCCGACTGCTGGAAAGCTTACTCTATAGTGACCGACCAGTACCGCCCCAACCCCGACAGGCTGCGCGATTGGATATCATCGCCCAAAGCCAACGGCTATGAATCATTGCATACCACCGTAATGGGCCCGCGCGGGCAGTGGGTTGAAGTGCAGATCCGAACCAAGCGTATGAACGAAATTGCCGAGAAGGGCTTTGCCGCGCACTGGAAATACAAGGAAGCAAGTTCGGATAGCGGCCTTGACCAATGGGTACACAAGGTGCGCGAAATGCTTAAAAATCCGGATACCAACGCGCTCGACTTCATCGATGATTTTAAGATGAACCTGTTCAGTGATGAGATCTTCATTTTTACACCGAAAGGTGCGCTGATCCAGTTACCGTTAAATGCAACTGCGCTTGACTTTGCCTTCGAGATCCATACCGATGTTGGTGCAAGTTGTATTGGCGCTAAAGTGAACCACAAGCTGGTGCCGCTAAGCTATAAGCTGCAAAACGGCGACCAGGTTGAGATCATTACATCCAGCAAGCAAACGCCTAAGGAAGACTGGCTTAACTTTGTGGTTACCGCAAAGGCTAAAGCCAAGATCAAGTCGGCTTTAAAAGAGGAGAAGCGCAAAATTGCAGAAGATGGTAAGGAGATACTGGAGCGCAAAATGAAATCGCTCAAGATCACTTATAATTCTGAAAACCTGCAAAAGATCAGCTACTTTTTTAAACTACAGGCCACGCAGGACCTTTTTTACAATGTTGCCAAAGGCACTATTGATATGAAGGACCTGAAAGAGTACCAGGCATCCGAAAAGGTAATTGACAATAAGCCGCAAGATAAAATAGACCAGGAACAGGTTCAAAACCTCATCAAAAATATCAAGGCCAAAGACAGCGATATCCTGCTCATTGGCGAGGACATGCAAAAGATAGATTACAAGTTGGCCAATTGTTGTAATCCAATCCCCGGCGATGATGTTTTTGGTTTTGTTACCGTGAGCGACGGGATCAAGATTCACCGTACCAACTGCCCTAATGCAGCCAAACTAATGGCTAACTATGGTTACAGGATAGTAAAAGCCCGCTGGACAAACCAGCAGGAGCTTGCTTTCCTTACCGGTTTGCGCATTACCGGTATTGATGAGGTTGGGTTGATCAACAAGCTTACTACCGTAATTTCGAATGATTTTAAAATAAATATCAGGTCCATTACAGTTGACAGCGATAATGGTATATTTGAGGGTTCGCTGATGTTGTACGTGAACGACACCAGTCATTTGGACACCCTGATTAAAAACCTAAAACAAGTAAAAGGCGTAACCGCAGTTAACCGTTTTGATTCGGCTATTGAGAAAGCGTCTTGAGGATAGAAGCAAGAAGTCAAGAATCAAGAGACAAGAAATGAGCTTAAGAATCAAAGAACCAGGGCAGATCAATTTTTCTGCTCTTGATTCCTGATCTCTTGACTCCTGGTTCTTGACCTCCTGGCTCTTTTCCATAATTTATTAATAACTTTGCCCCCGTTAATACATCATTATGTCACAGCAGGATACCATACCAATGGTTAAGAAAATTTTTGAGGCTTACCTCGAAAATAAAAACCTCAGGAAAACCCCTGAACGTTTTGCTATACTCGAAGAGATATATTCCCGTACAGATCACTTTGATGTGGAGTCGTTGTACATCCACATGAAAAATAAAAAATATCGTGTAAGCCGTGCAACGGTTTACAATACGCTTGAGCTGTTGGTTTCGTGCGATCTGGTTACTAAACACCAGTTTGGCAAAAACATGGCCCAGTTCGAAAAATCATACGGCTACAAACAGCATGACCACATCATTTGCATCGACTGTGGAAAGGTGGTTGAGTTTTGCGATCCCCGCATCCAGCAGATCCAGAGTATGATGGGCGATATATTAAAATTTGAGATCAAACATCACTCTTTAAATCTTTATGGTAATTGTGCCAAATTAAGAGAGGGTTTTTGTGACAGAAGAGTATAAAAACATGGAGAAACCTACTTTAAGCAAGCAGGCATTTTGGGATGTTGATATGGATAGTATCGACTATCAGAAAAATGCGCGTTTTGTAATAAGTAAGGTTTTCGATAGAGGCTCCCTTGACGATGTAATTTCTATATTAAATTTCTATCAGGATGAAATCATCAAATCAAGCTTATTGAATGTAAGATATCTTTCAA
>NZ_DASVOB010000508.1:0-9311 GCF_036383575.1 Mucilaginibacter sp. | reverse complement strand
TCTATATACTTTCAAAGGTATGAAAACAGCGCTGTTATTTCAACAATCCGCGCGAAATGACAATTCTTTGAATTTCAGATGTCCCCTCGTAAATCTGCGTTATTTTGGCATCTCGCATCAAACGTTCAACATGATATTCCTTCACGTAACCGTATCCGCCGTGGATTTGTACCGCTTCAGTCGTGGTACGCATAGCCACTTCAGATGCATATAATTTTGCCATTGACGATGCTTGTGCATAAGGCTTACCATGGTCTTTTAGCCAGGCTGCTTTAAGGCACATGAGGCGGGCAGCTTCAATTTCGGTAGCCATATCGGCCAGCTTAAACTGGATAGCCTGGTGGTCGGCCAATGGTTTACCAAAAGTTTTGCGGTCCTTAGCGTATTGTTTAGCCAGTTCATAAGCCCCGGATGCAATACCCAAAGCCTGCGAAGCAATACCTATCCGGCCGCCATCCAGCACGTTCATGGCAAACTTAAATCCAAAGCCGTCTTCGCCAATGCGGTTTTCTTTAGGCACTTTAACATCAGTAAACATCAGCGAATGGGTATCTGAACCGCGGATGCCCATTTTGTTTTCTTTTGGGCCAACAGTAAAGCCAGGCATTCCTTTTTCAACAATAAAAGCGTTGATACCGTGGTGTTTCTTTGCTGCGTCGGTTTGGGCTATGACAATATAGGTAGATGCGGAGCCGCCGTTGGTGATCCAGTTTTTGGTGCCGTTGAGCAGGTAATGATCGCCCATATCAATAGCCGTGGTGCTTTGTGACGTGGCGTCAGATCCGGCTTCCGGTTCCGAAAGGCAGAAAGCGCCAATATGTTCGCCCTTAGCCAATGGCGCGAGGTATTTTTGCTTTTGCTCTTCAGTGCCATATTTTTCAAGTCCATAACACACCAGCGAATTATTCACGGACACAACTACCGAGGTAGATGCATCAATTTTTGAAAGCTCCTCCATCACCAGCACATATGATATGGCATCCATACCGGCTCCGCCATAATTGGGGGATACCATCATGCCAAGGAAGCCAAGTTCGCCAAGCTTCTTTACCTGTTCGGCAGGGAATTTTTGCAGTTCGTCGCGTTCAATAACACCAGGCTTCAATTCTGTTAGCGCAAAATCACGCGCTGCCTGGCGAATCATTTTTTGTTCTTCGGTCAGTTCAAAATACATGGGTATAATTAAAGCATAAATATATAAAATACTATGCATGCATAGTAAAATTTGTAAATAAAAAAAGAGAGCTTTTTTTGAAGCTCCCTTTCCCCTAATTAATTTAAACTATTGATTAAACCCAAAACAAAGAACAAAAAATCTCAACTTGGGCGTCTGAGAATTCAATTTTAATTTTTCACAGGTAGATGTTACTAAATCTTTTATTTTTTCACAGATGATACAGGGCGAATATTTCTATACAAATCTTTTGCCATAATTATAAAATTGTGGCATTAATATTTCATGTTTAAACGTTAGTTGTCATTTTTTATAAAAGAATAATATCTGCATATAAAATGTATTGATGTTATTTTATTTTTAGCTTACACAAAAAACATAAAATATTAAATAAGCCGATCCACCCATGCTTTTAACTGATTTTGAATACCTTAACGACACGGATAGCGCGTTTAAACGAAAAGTTGCCTTACAGATAAAAACTTTGCGTAAGCAAAACCGGGTTACCCAGGAGCGGTTTTTTAACGAAACCCGCATAAATATTGCCCGGCTTGAATCAGGTATTATTGATATCCGGTTGGAAACACTTCGTAAAATTTGTTATTATTTTGATGTTTCTTTAGCAGGTTTCTTCCAGGGGATATATTAAATTATCATATTTAGAAAAAAACGCTGTCCTAAATTCTATTATACCATACAGTCGTTGTATTTTAATTCATACACACACCTAAAAAATGAACAAACAAATCCGTTCCTTATCCCTGATCACTGCAACTCTTGGCACTTTACTCAGTGCTTGTAGCCATGAAGACAAAACAAAAGCCTACGAAGCCGGCGATCCCGTGATCCATAACATGGACACTACTGTAAAACCGGGCGACGACTTTTTTAAATATGCCAACGGCACCTGGCTGCGTAAAAACCCTATTCCAGCGGCATACGCCTCCTGGGGTATTGGTAATGTTGTGCAGGAGGAGCTGCGCGACAGGATGAAGAAGATCAATGAGGATGCACTGAAAGCTAACGCATCCAAAGGCAGCAACACCCAAAAAATAGGTGATTTCTATTTTAGCGGGATGGATACCGTTAATATCGAAAAGCAAGGCCTTGCACCGCTGAGGGACGAGCTGGATAAAATTGACCGGATAACAGATATTAAAAGCCTGGTTGAAGAGTTTGCCCATTTGCAAAGGATAGGCGTAACGCAACCTATTGGTGCCTATGTTGGTCAGGATGCCAAAAATAGCTCGAAAATGGCTTTGAGCTTATATCAATCGGGCATAGGTATGCCTAACCGCGATTATTATTTTAATAAAGATGAACATAGTGTAGCTATCCGTAACGATTACCAAAATAAATATCTGCCGACGATGTTTAAACTGGCCGGCTTAACTGCTGATAAAGCGTTAGCAGCGGCTAAAAAGACCTACTCGCTTGAATCCTTTTTGGCCGATAGCAGCCGCAAGCTGGAAGATCTGCGCGATCCGTATCATAACTACAACAAGATGACGCTTGCCGCATTGGGCAAGCTGGCCCCGGATATCGACTGGAAACCCACCTTTGAAAAGATGGACTACAAAAATTCCGATACCGTAATTGTTGGGCAGCCGGAGTATTACGGGGCGTTGAATAAGGCACTGAAAGTTTATTCGATAGATGATTGGAAAAATTACCTGCGCAATAACCTGATAACGGCTTTCGGCTCGTACCTGAGCAAACCTTTTGACCAGGAGATCTTCCGTTTTTATGAGAAAGTAATTGAGGGCAGCACGGCGCAACTCCCGCGCTGGAAACGTGTACTGGATACCGAAAATGGACTGATGGGTGAAGTGTTGGGACAGATCTTCGTAAAAGAGTATTTCCCCGAAAAAACAAAGGAGCGCTACGTAAAGCTGGTTGAAGAAATGCGTACCAGCTTTAAAGAGCATATTGAAAAACTGGATTGGATGAGCCCCGAAACCAAGGAGAAGGCTTACTACAAACTATCAAAAGTAAATCCGAAAGTGGGCTATCCGGATAAATGGAAGGATTTTTCGACATTGGAGATCAATCGTGGTCCTTATGCCCTTAATGTATTGCGGGCAAACGAGTGGTGGCATAACTTCAGTGCGGCTAAGCTGGGCAAACCTGTCGACCGTACCGAATGGGACATTACCCCTCAGACCTACAATGCTTACTATAATCCGTCGAACAACGAAATTGTGTTACCCGCGGGTATTTTTACTATTCCCGGTTATAAGGACGAAAATATAGACGATGCCATTATTTACGGCTATGCTGCTGCATCAACCATAGGCCATGAAATGACCCATGGCTTTGACGACCAGGGCCGCCAGTTTGATGCCGCCGGAAACCTGAAAGCCTGGTGGAAACCACAGGATTCGGTAAAATTTAGCCAGCGCGCCAAAATGCTTATCGACCAGTTTAACGGTTACAGTATTTATGGTTTGCATGTAAACGGCAAAGCCACCCAGGGCGAAAACATCGCCGACCTCGGTGGGATTGTAATAGGCCTGGATGCCTTCAAGAAAACTCAACAATATAAAGAAGGTAAACTGATTAACGGTTTAACTCCATTACAGCGCTACTTTTTGGGCTACTCCTTAGGCTGGCTTACCCAGGACAGGAAGGAGTCACTTTCAAGCCAGATCCTTACCAATGAGCACGCTCCCGGTTTTATGCGTGTTAATGGTCCTTTTACCGATGTGCCTGAGTTTTATGAGGCATTCCACATTAAAAAAGGTGATAAGATGTGGATAGATCCGGATAAGAGGGTGAAGATATGGTAGATGTATAAAAAAATGTCATTGCGAGGAGCAAGCGCTGGACAGTGAACCGGGGCGACGTGGCAATCTCGTAGCTGTGCACAAACACTTTGCAAGTTCGCTCTGTATCCGACGAGATTGCCACGCTATCGCTCGCAATGACGGAAGAGAATAATCCCGGTGATTCCCGCATATTTTAACCCGGAATATATCCCAGATGTTACAAAGGCCTTATTTAAAGGCCTTTGTTTTTGTTAAATTTGTTAAAACGCGTTGACATGACCAAACTTTACAAAGGAACCCTCTTTGGCGGAGCTGCTTTGGCTTTATTTGCCCTGAGCGCCTACCAAACAAAAACTACTGATAAACCCGCCGACCCAGTTTATGACAATCTTGATCAATCGGTAAAGCCGGGCGATGATTTTTTCAAATATGCCAACGGCGGCTGGCTTAAACGTAATCCTATACCGGCAGCATACTCAAGCTGGGGCATAGGCAATGTAGTATCCGAAGAACTACGCGACAGGCTGAAAAAGATCAACGAAGACGCCCTGAAAGCCAATGCTCCAAAGGGCACATCCACTCAAAAAATAGGCGATTTTTATTACACCGGACTGGATAGTGTAACCATCGAAAAACAGGGCATCAACCCTATAAAAACACAGCTGGATCTAATTGATCAGGCTACCGATATAGCAGGGATCCTGAACGCAGCAGCTGTGTTAACTACCACCGGCACCCGCAATATCATAGGCAGCGGCGTACGACAGGATGCCAAAAATAGTGTTAAAACCATCGTACAGTTGAGCCAATCAGGTTTAGGACTGCCTAACCGTGATTATTATTTTAAAACCGATGCCCGTACCGCTAAAGTACGCACTGATTACATGAACAACCACCTGCCGGCTATGCTGAAGCTCTCGGGGTGGGATGAACAAAAGGCAGCACAGGGAGCAGCAAGTGTGTTTAAAATAGAAAAGTTTTTGGCCGATAGCAGCCGTAAGCTCGAAAACCTGCGTGATCCGTATCGCAATTATAACAAAATGACCATAGCCCAGTTGGGCAAGCTTACCCCTAACATCAACTGGCCGGTAATGTTCAGTAAGCTGGAATATAAGCAGCCAATTGATACCGTGATTATTGGTCAGCCGGAGTATTACAGGGCGGTTAATACGGCGCTTAGTACATTTTCTGTTGATGACTGGAAAGCTTACCTGCGCTGGAAACTGATTTCATCATATGCTCCTTATCTTAACACTGCCGCCGATGCCGAAAGTTTCCGGTTTAGCGGCAAGGTAATATCGGGCCGTAAGGAGCAATTGCCCCGCTGGAAACGTGTACTGGATACCGAAAACGGTTTAATGGGCGAGCTGCTGGGACAGCTTTTTGTGAAGGAATATTTCCCGGCGGAAGCTAAGCAGCGTTATACCGACATGGTTGAAGCCATACGCCAGGCATACCGCGAACACATTGCTAAGTTGGACTGGATGAGCCCTGAAACTAAGCAAAAAGCTTTGGCAAAACTCAACGCTATTCATCCTAAAGTTGGTTATCCTGATAAATGGAAAGATTTTTCGAGCATGGAAATCAGCCGCGATTCGTATGCTGGGAATGTGATGCAAGCCAGGCATTGGGCTTACCTGTTTAACATTAACAAACTCGGTAAACCGGTTGACCATACCGAATGGGGCATGACACCACAAACCTATAATGCCAGCTATAGCCCGTCAAATAATGAGATCACCCTGCCGGCAGCACAATTCAGTATTCCGGGAGTGAAAGATAGCGAGGTGGACGATGCTGTAGCTTATGGTTATGTAGCGGCATCAACCATTGGCCATGAAATTACCCACGGTTTTGATGATGAAGGTCGCCAGTTTGATGCCAAAGGCAATCTTAGGGCTTGGTGGACGCCGACCGATTCGGCAAAATTCACCAAACGCGCTAATATGCTGGCCGACCAGTTCAGCAGCTATGTGGTACTGGACAGCCTGCACGTAAACGGCAAAGCATCCTTAGGCGAAAATATTGCCGATCTGGGCGGAATAGTATTAGGCATTGATGCTTTTAAAAAGACCAAACAATACAAAGAAGGCAAACTCATTGATGGCCTTACCCCAATGCAGCGCTTCTTTTTAGGTTACGCCCTCGGCTGGCTTGGCCAGCAACGCGATGAATCATTGGCCAACCAGATCCTGACGGATGTACATGCCCCTGGTTTTTTAAGGGTGAACGGCCCGTTTAGTGATGTGCCGGAGTTTTATAAGTCCTTCCATATTAAAAAAGGCGATAAGATGTGGATTGATCCGGATAAAAGGGTGAAGATCTGGTAAGCCCCCAGTCCCCTAAAGGAAAAGTTGCGTTAAGCAACTTATACAACCGTCATTGCGAGGCACGAAGCAATCCCCTACGAGCAGAGCGGATTTGCAAGTTCCCCTGTACAGTTTGCGATTGCTTCGTTCCTCGCAATGACGTGATGGTGAAGCACAAATCCCTCTTCATTTGTCATCGTCATGAATTTTTAAATCCTACAATCCTTTTACAAATAAACAGTTGGCAAAATTCAATTAATCACCTATTTTTGTCGCAATCATATACATAACATCATGGGACACCATAAAGAAGAAAAAGAAAACTTTGATTACATATACTACTTAGTAGGATTAGTTTCAGGCCTATTTGTAGGCGGTATTATTGAAAAAGGCTTTACCTGGATTTTTGTAGGTGGTGTTTTAGGTTTATTAACTGCTGCTGCATTTATCGCCGTGTTAGTTCGTGGCCGTAATGAAGAGGCCTGATCCTGACCTGCCCTCATTTATAAAAAATTGGAACCAGTTTTACGGCATTGTTGCCGCATGGCTGGTTTTTTTAGTTTTAGTATTCTGGCTCATTACCAAATTCTTTGAATGAGTTTAACCGACTGGATTGTTTTAGGCCTTACCATATTTTCTATAGTGCTGTATGGCATATGGAAAAGCGGTAGTAATAAAAATATCGACCAGTTTTTAATGGGCAGCCGCTCATTGCCGTGGTACCATGTGGGGCTATCGGTAATGGCTACGCAGGCCAGTGCTATTACCTTTCTTTCGGCACCGGGGCAAGCCTATTCAGATGGGATGCGTTTTGTGCAGTTCTACTTTGGGCTGCCGCTGGCCATGATCGTGCTTTGTATTACGTTTGTCCCCATTTTTCACCGCCTTAAAGTTTACACTGCCTACGAGTTTTTAGAGCAGCGTTTTGACCTGAAAACCCGTGCGCTTACGTCGTTCCTTTTCCTGGTGCAGCGGGGACTTTCAACCGGGGTTACCATTTATGCGCCGTCTATCATCCTTTCAACCATATTGAATATCAACACGGTTTATACCACACTGTTTATTGGTGGATTGGTAATTGTTTATACTGTTTATGGCGGCAGTAAAGCTGTTTCATACACCCAGCTATTGCAAATGAGCATTATTTTTACGGGCATGTTTTTAGCGGGTATATTGGTGGTTTACCTGTTGCCCGGCAATGTAAGCTTCATGAGCTCGCTTAAAATGGCCGGCAAAATGGGTAGGATGAACGTTATAGATTGGAAGTTCGACCCCAATAACCGCTATACCATTTGGAGCGGGCTTATTGGTGGTTTCTTTTTACAACTCTCCTACTTTGGTACTGATCAGAGCCAGGTAGGTCGTTATTTAACCGGAAGCTCGGTAGGGCAAAGTCGCCTGGGCCTCATCATGAACGGATTGATCAAGATCCCGATGCAATTCCTGATCCTGTTGATAGGCGTGCTGGTATTTGCGTTTTACCAGTTTAACCGCCCGCCAATGTTTTTTAACCAATATGAGGTTAAACAAATTCAGAAAAGCGATTACGCTACACAATATAATTCCCTCGACCAGCAATACACCCAGGCTTTTGAGCAAAAGAAGATCAAAGCCAATGAACTTGTAAAAGCTATCGACAGTAAAAATGAAGAAAGTATTGGCCGTGCGCAAAACCAGTTAAAGATAGCCGATAACCAGGCCCATACCATCAGGCAAAACGCTATTGAGCTGATGAAAAAGAACAACCCCAAGGCCGACGATAATGATACCAATTATGTGTTCCTCACCTTCGTTACACAGTATCTGCCTAAAGGCTTGATCGGCTTACTGATCGCTATTATTTTCCTGGCGTCTATGGGCTCAACCGCAAGCGCCTTAAACTCGTTAGCATCAACAAGTGTGGTTGATATTTACAAACGCATTATTAATCCTAACGCTACAGATCAGAATTATTTAAATGCATCGCGCCTGGCAACGGTATTCTGGGGTTTGGTTTGCATCGGCATGGCATTGTATGCCAGCAGGATCGGTAACCTGCTCGAGGCCGTGAACCAGTTAGGCTCTTATATCTATGGAACCATACTTGGGGTGTTCATTGTGGCCTTCTATCTCAAAAAAATAAAAGGTACTGCGGTATTTATAGCTGCTATTATAACGGAGGCTATTATTTGCCTTATGGGGTATTATAACGTGATAGCATATTTGTGGCTCAATGCTATCGGTGCAATCCTGCTGATTATAATTGCGTGGATTATTAATAAAGCCCCCTCTAAATCTCCCCCGGTTGGGGAGACTTTCTGAATATTATCAATTTTTAAAAAGAAAATCGCCTTTTCTTATTGAAAAAGGCAATTTTCTTTTTAAAGCCCTCCCTTCCGGGGAGGGTTGGGTGGGGTTTATTGCTTAGCCTGATCCAACGCTTCCTGGTTCAGACGGGCGTATTCTTCATCTTTGTCGGCATTGGCCAGGGCTATACCGGCTTCTGCTGCTGCGATGGCACCGGCTTTATCACCTTTGCGTAATAACAGGCGCGATTCCCATAGCTTATACCAGGGGCCTTTCGGCTCAATTTTTTCGGCTTCGTAAACCCAGCCAAGGGCTTTGTCAACGTCTTTATGATTTTCGTAGTAATACTGTATGGCATTGAAGTAGTATGGTTTGCGGTCACCTTTCATCAACTCGTCAATATTGGCAGTGATCTTGGCGTCATCGTCGGTTTCCATGTGGATATAGGCCGCGGTTTTATCCCAAACCAATACCAGGTCGGTTGATTTGGTAGTTGAGTTAACAAAGGCCATGGTAAAGGTTTCCCTTTTTTCGCTCACACGGATAGGTTTGATAATAAAGCGCAAAAAATCCTGGTCTTGCTTGTAGCTGTAAGCGCCCCATTGTTTTACAACTTTATTAAGGATAATGGTCCACTCGTTTTTGGTAGGGATACTGAACAACGAATAAGTACCAGCAGGTACCGGGTTTCCTTCAATAACAACTTTTTCGGTAAAGGTGATGGTGGTTGCGGCGTTAGCACCGGTGCGCCAAACTTCGCCGTAAGGGATGATA
>NZ_DASVOB010000507.1:0-2091 GCF_036383575.1 Mucilaginibacter sp. | reverse complement strand
CTTTCTATCCATAAAATGTCATTGATATTCACCTTGATGGTTTTGCGATCTACCTTTAAATAAATGAAAGTATGCGTATCACTTACAGGCTCTTCGTGGGTAATAACAGGTTTGCCTTTATGCTCGTTCAATTGATAGATCTTATCAACAGCCCGCAAAAAACGCTCGAAAGAGATTGGTTTCAACAGGTAATCAACAGCATTTAGCTCAAAACCATCAAGCGCATATTCGCTATGGGCTGTGGTGAAAATTACCTTAGGCGGATTCTTGAGACTTTTTAACAGATCAGTACCCTTTATTCCCGGCATTTGGATATCGAGGAACATCAGGTCGATTGGTTTTTGTTGTAATAACCTGAACGCCTGGATCCCGTCGGTACAAGTGGCAGTAACCTCCATCTCGCTGAAACGCTCGAGATAGTTTTTCAACACCTCAATGGCATGCGGTTCATTGTCAACTATAAGCGTACGTATTTTCATGCGGTTACCATTTTGGGAGTTACAGTTTGCTTTACCGTTTTCAGGTCGAGGTCAAGTGCTACGAAAAAAGTATCCTCTTCGTTTACGATCTTCAGGCGCGAAGAATGGGGGTAAAGCAGGTTAAGCCTTTTGGTTACGTTTTTTAGTCCGATGTGACCTGGTGTGTTGCCCGCGTCAACAGGGTGTTCGGGTTTGCTGTTGGCTACCTTTAGTTTAAAGTGGTTCAGCGTAACGCTGATATCGATATTGATCCAGGTAGCGCCTACCTGTTCGCTGGTGCCATGTTTAAAGGCGTTTTCTATAAAAGGTAAGATCAGCAGTGGTGCAATGGTTTTATCTTTCAAATTACCAGTAATGGTAAAGTTGATATCAATGCGCTCTTCATAACGAAGCTTTTCGAGCTTTACATATTGCTGCATCATAAACACTTCCTTCTCCAAAGAAACTTCATTATCCGAGCATTCATAAAGCATATACCGCAACAGGTCCGACAGACCAATAATGGCCTGCGGCGATTTTGGAGAATTGTTGAGGCTCAAAGAGTAAAGATTATTAAGCGTATTAAATAAAAAATGCGGATGTACCTGCGCTTTCAGTGCATTAAGTTCGGCTTCGAGGGCAGCCTGTTTACGCTCGTACCACATTTTAAAGAGTTTAATAGCTAATACAAAACCAGTGAACAGGTTGGTTCCTTTAAATGAGTTCACAAGGCTTTGCCCATCCATTAACTGCTCAAAAAACGGACGGTGTGTAGAAGCTATATAATCCACATCAGTTACGCGCATCACCCGGATCAGGTAAGGGGCAACAAAAAAGATCCCGATTGTGCGACTTATGAACATACACGCGAAAACAAGCGGTATCAGCATCAGGAAGAACATCAAATACCGCTTTTCGAAAACATACTTAGGTACCAGCCAATAGGCAATGGCATAGTAATAAGCAATTTGTATGGGCATGTACAAAAGGTTATTGCGAAACGATACCCAAAAATTGGTTTGAAACGAATAAAGCGTGGTAATGAAAAACGATACGATCACCCAAAATATCACATGCTGCCAGAAACGTGGCAGCTTAACATTGTTGAGCATCAGATCGAAACTATTATTCATATAGCTAATTTACTGCAAAACAGTTTAATTGAATTGCTTTTAAGGTGAATTGCGACAAACTGCAATCATTTGATGACAAACTACAAGCAGGAGGCTGCTCCGATAGCTTTTCGCAATTAAAAGTTTGTTCATCGCATTATAATGCTGTTCGTCGTAACTGGTGGGTAGTGTGCCTATGTTGTTTTCATCCTGTTTAATATGCTGTTAGTTTTGGTTCATAAATTAAAAATAACGCCATGAAAAAGTTAATTATCACAATTTGCATCCTGGCATTTGCAGCAGCTGCAGTGCAGGCTCAGAATAGAATAGCAAACGTACACGGTTTTTGGGTGGTTGAACACAACGTTAATCTGCCGCGTGTGCAAACCGTTAAATTTTATAACGATAACAATAAGTTGATATACGAGGAAACGGTTTACAGCAAACTCAATATCCAAAAGAAAAAGACCCGCCTGGCCCTTGATCAGATCCTGGACAGGCTGAACGAACGTACCGCTTAT
>NZ_DASVOB010000506.1:0-1734 GCF_036383575.1 Mucilaginibacter sp. | reverse complement strand
CGCATGCAGCTGCAGGAACTGCCCACTTTAAGGGTACAGCCGTACCTGCATCTACCAGTAAAACGTAATACGCTTGTTGGCTATTTGGCCTTCACAGCCATGCTTTCGGTTTTTAACCTATGGCCCATTATACTTTTTGTGCCTTTTGTTTTAAAGGTGGTGCTTACCGATTCGGGTACTTTATCGGCATTGGCTTTTATAGTGGCCATTTTGGGCTTTATGCTTTTTAACAATTACCTTGCCCTGTTTATTAAACGTAAGGCTAATTTGAATGGCTGGGTTTTCCTGATTTTCGTAGCAGTGCTGGCGCTTATTATCACCGGCGATTTTCGTTTTCACCTGTACTCGGTACGTAATATCTCTTATTTATACTTCGGTCATTTGCTTAGCAAACCCGTATTTGTATTGCTGCCTGTTGTGCTTGCTATAGCTATGTATTATATCAATTTTGCCTATTTAAAGCAAAACCTTTACCTCGAAGAGTTAAGCTCACGCAAAGCATCAGCCTATAAAAGCAGTACAGAGTTTCCGCTCTTAAGCCGTTTCGGTAAGGTTGGCGATCTGGTGGCTAACGAACTCAAATTGATCTTCCGTAATAAACGACCGCGCTCGGCCCTGGTTATGGGGCTGTTCTTTATGTTTTACGGGCTCATATTTTATACCAACAGTCACTACGGTGAAACCTGGTATATTTTTGTGGGGATGTTTATGACTGGTATCTTCATTATCAATTACGGTCAGTTCATGTACAGCTGGCAAGCAGCCCATTTTGACGGCATTTTGGTAAGCAAGATCAACTTTCGCGACTTTTTAAAGGCAAAACACCTGCTTTTCACTATGGTGTCGACCGTTGCCTTTATCCTCACTACACCATACGCCTATTTTGGCTGGCGCATCGTTTTAGTTCATTTTGTCATGTACCTATGGAACATCGGCATTAATACAACTATCGTGTTGTTTTTTGCCAACCGTAACGCCAAAAGAATTGATCTTTCAAAAGGAGCATCATTTAACTGGGAAGGTGTAGGCGCTACACAGTTACTGATCTCGTTCCCGCTGATGATCACGCCATATATCATTTACCTTCCATTCTCCCTGTTTAAACATGCAGATATTGGCCTGGCTATGCTGGCTGCGACAGGTATCATATTCATTTTAACCCGCGATTTTTGGGTTAAAAAACTGGAAGAGGATTTTATGCAAAAACGTTATACCGTTGCCGAAGGCTTCAGAAATAAATAACCTATGATTGAAGTAAGAAATCTTAAAAAAATCTATAACGGTGTTACCGTTGTAGATGTACCCGCCCTGCAAATTAACAAAGGCGAAAGCGTTGGCCTTGTGGGCAACAACGGCGCGGGCAAAACCACGCTGTTCCGTATGGTGCTCGATCTGATCCGCGCCGAAAGCGGCGAGATCCTATCCAATGGCGAAGTTGTGGCCGGTCATGAAAAATGGAAGGATTATACCGCTGCCTACCTCGACGAAGGTTTCCTCATAGACTATCTCACCCCCGAAGAATATTTTTATTTCATAGGAGGATTGCACAGCCTCAACCGTGCGCATGTTGATGAGGTATTGGTTAGCCTAACAGATTTCTTTAACGGCGAGATCCTGAAAAAAGGTAAATACATCCGCGACCTATCAAAAGGGAACCAATGTAAAGTTGGCGTAGCAGCATGTTTATTACAGGAGCCTCAGTTATTGATGCTCGACGAGCCCTTTGCCAATATC
>NZ_DASVOB010000505.1:0-5953 GCF_036383575.1 Mucilaginibacter sp. | reverse complement strand
TTTGGCAAAATGCTGAAAGCAAGCACATTTTGCCAACGCTCGACCTGAAACTTAAAGGCTTACAGGGTAAGGTTACCATTAAATTTGATGAGAACCATATCCCGCACATTTTCGCACAGAACGAGCACGACCTGTACTTTGCCCAGGGATACATGACCGCAACTGACCGCCTTTGGCAAATGGATATCCAAACCCGGCAGGCCGCAGGCAGGCTGGCCGAAGTTATCGGCCCCAAAGTGCTGGATATTGACCGATATCACCGTCGCATGGGCATGGTTTACGGAGCCGAAAAAACAATACAAGCCATGATGGCAGATCCTGTAATTAAGGATATGATCCTGGCTTATACTGATGGCATCAACAGCTATATTCATCAGCTGAGCCCGAGGGATTATCCGATAGAGTTTAAACTTCTGAACTATGCGCCTGAAGAATGGAAACCCATCAACTGTGCATTTTTACTTAAGCTGATGTCTGAAACATTGGCCGGCGGCTCAAACGAATTTGCCATGACCAATATCCTGCGCAAATTTGGCCCCGCTACCACCAATGATCTTTTTCCTGATTATCCGATGCATGAAGATCCCATTATCCCTGTAGGGACAAAATGGGATTATTTTAAACCCCTGCCTATTCCAAAACCATCAGCCAACTTTTTGGCCAGTATGACTGATAGTGCAAAAACAAAGCCCCGCGTTGAGGGCATTGGCAGTAATAACTGGGCGGTAGCCGGCAGTAAAACAGCAAGTGGCTACCCTATTTTAGCAAATGATCCGCATCTTAATCTTACACTTCCTTCTATCTGGTATCAGATCCAGCTTTCGGCGCCTGGCATGAATGTATACGGGGTATCCTTACCGGGAGCGCCTTGTGTCATTTTGGGTTTCAACAACAATATCAGCTGGGGTATTACCAATGTAGATGCAGATGTACTCGACTGGTACCAGGAAAAATTCAGGGATGTTAAGATGGATGAATACTGGTATGATAACAAATGGAATAAAACTGCCCGCCGCATCGAAAAAATTGAAGTGCTTGGTCAGAAAGCGGTTTACGATACAGTAGTTTATACCCACCATGGCCCGGTTGTGTATCAAAACGATACCCAAAAATCAGACGGTGCTGATTTTGTGCCGGTGGGTCATTCGCTGCGCTGGATAGCACACGAACCATCAAACGAATTGATGGCTATGTACCTGCTTAATACCGGTAAAAATTACGCCGATTACCGCAAAGCGCTTACCTTTTTCAGCGCTCCGGCGTCAAATTTTGTCTTTGCAAGTAAAGATGATATAGCCATTACCCCTAACGGTAAATATCCACTTAAATATAAAGACCAGGGTAAATTTATTTTAGATGGGACTGATCCTGCTGACGACTGGCATGGCTGGGTACCGTTTGAGCACGATCCTACAGTTAAAAATCCGCCCCGCGGGTTTGTGAGTTCGGCCAATCAGTCATCAACAGATCCTACTTACCCTTATTATATCGATTGGTCGTTTGCATCGTATGAACGCGGTAAACGCATTAACGACAGGCTTACAGTTATGACGAAGGCTACCGTAGATAGCATGCGCATTCTGCAAACTGACGTATACAGCATTCGTGCGCATGATATTTTGCCAACCCTGCTTAAATACATCGACCCAACAAAACTTGATGCTACGCAACTTACTGCCTACCATGAAGTCAATAAATGGGACAAAAACGTTTCGGCTAATTCAATCGGTGCCACGGTATTTGGCAATTGGTGGTCGCAATTATATAACGCTATCTGGGCTGATGACTTTGCAGATAAAAACCTGCAAAGCAACTTCCCCTCCATGGATAGAACAGAACGCCTACTTTTAAAAGAGCCAAATTCCAAATGGTTTGATGATATCCGCACACCGGCTAAAGAAACCGCCTCAGATATAGTTAATAAAGCCTTTGCAGCCGCGGTAACGGATATTACCAAAAGGTGCGGTAAGCCAGGGCCGGGTTGGCAATGGGGCAAATTCAAAAAATTCGATATAGCCAGTCTATCTCGTCAGCCGGCTTTTGGTTCGGGAAATTTTGAAACGGGAGGTACGGGATCAACAGTTAACGCCTTAAACGATGGCCATGGCCCGTCATGGCGTATGGTAGTACAAATGGGGCCAAAAGTAAAAGGCTATGGCATTTTCCCTGGCGGCGAATCGGGCAATCCCGGCAGTTTCTTTTATAATGATATGTTTAAAACCTGGAATGAGGGGCAACTGAAAGAATTACTTTTCATGCAATCGGCCAATGAGCCATCACCACGCATTAAATCAACTTATACATTAACCGGTAAATAATTTAGCATCATGTTATTCATCATCATACTTATACTCTCATTTGCCAGCGGATATTTTTTACCCTGGTGGATAGTTGCCATCATATCTTTTTTAACGGCCCTTATTATTGGCACTACGGCAAGAAGCTCCTTCTGGCAAGCCTTTATTGCCGTTTTAATTGTGTGGATTGTACTGGCACTTTTTAAAAGTATCCCGAATGATCATATTATGGCTACAAGGATAGCCCATTTATTCCACCTGCCCGGCTGGGGTTATATACTGGCGGTAACAGGTATTTTAGGAGGATTGGTCGGCGGGATGTCGGCACTTTCGGGGCTGCTGCTCAAACGGGCATTCCAAAAGCATTAGAAACAAAAATGCCCGGCATTTTAGCCGGGCATTTTTGTTATTCAGCACATTCTATTTTTAAAATGCGGCCAATGTTTCTTTTAATGTTTTAACCGCATCTGTAGCGCTGGTAGCCTGTGCAAAAATATCCTGCGAGGTTGCCTTTGCTCCATAATAAGCAGCATTTGAATCTTTATCAATACCCAGGTTTGAGCCATTAATAGAGATACCTGCAAATAAGCCTTTACTGCGCGAATAAGAATAAACCTCGGCCTGCAATTTATAATCGGTACTTGCAGTTGAACTTCGGCCAACTGGGCCTGCCGCTGCTGAAATATCACCACCGATGGTAAAATCACCATTTTTCACTTTGGTTAACACACCTTTATTACGGAATACCAATACTAAGTCTACCGATTGTACGCCAATCTGCAAGCCAAAGCTGCCACCTGTAAGGGTTACAAACACCGGGTCGCTCCATTTGCCGTTGCCCAGTTTCACCATGGCAACGCCTTTTCCGCGTTTACCGCCTATGCCAAAACCAGCGTTGATCATTTTAGGGATAATCACGATACCTTCGTACTCTTCCAATAACTGATGCGGGATACTTTCTTTCATTTTGGCAAACTCTTTCAGCACGTTCGACGCATTATGGAGACGCTCCGTTTGCTTGCTGTCATCGACCGGCTTTGCCGATATCATTACAAAAAAGAGGCCTAATAAAACAGGGAGCCTCAAAAATTTTAATGTTTTCATGGGGATGGATAATTAATATTATAAATTACTGTATGCTTCAATACTTAACTAACCCCCAAAACACGTACTTGTTTTTTAATTTTATGTAATCTCAAAGTCAAACACGTTCAATTTTGCATATAAAACAACATGCCTGGGCATTTCTGGCATGCAAATATTCAACGTTATCGTTTTCGGCAAATATTTCATTGATCAGCTCATCAACATCTGCATCGCCAACAAGTCGGGTCAAAACCATTTGCTGCGCTTTACTATAACCGATGAGCGATAGCGGAAAACTCTTTTTGTTAGCCTTGATCTCCGAAGGAAAACGATAAATATCGTGGTATTCCTCCACATCCCCAGCATTGATAAAAACCGGCCCCGGTTGGTTATAGGCATTTTCAATTTCAAAAGGCGAGTGCTTTAGTAACAGCCGTTTATCAACATTACGTTCAAACGGTTTAAGCGAAACCCGGCAAGGCCCAAGCCCGGTGGCTAACTGTTCAACCACTTCGCCTCCAAAATCGTCGGTCATGGTAGTTCTTATTTTTTGCGCGAATGATTTGGATAGCGGTACAATTTTAAATGTGTTCATGATCATTGTTTTTGATATATCAAAGGTCGGATTGCACGCAAAGCACTTCAACCCGAAACTTGCGGAGTTTGTCAGAACCGGGATTGAACCATGATTTATAGGATTTAAGGATTACATGATATCAAGCAAATCCTCCAATCAAGTAAATCATGGTTCATACCTGATATCATGTAAATCCATTAATCAAGCGAATCATGGTTCAAATCCCACGGTCAAGCAAATCAAGGTCCAATTTTGATATCATGTAAATCCTATAATCAAGCGAATCAGGGTTCAACTCTCTAATCAAGCGAATCACGGTTTTCCTTATCTTTGCCCCAAATGGACAAACCGGGTAAACAACAGGTATTTTCTATCAATACCGATGAGCAATTTAATGAAGCAGCGTTGCAGGTTTTTAATTACCAGGCAAAGCATAACCCGGTTTACAGGCAATTTATTGAAGGATTGAAAGTTGACCCGTTAGCAATTACATCCTACTGGCAAATCCCATTTTTACCTATCGAGTTTTTTAAATCGCACACCATATTAAGCACCGATGAACCAGTTGAGGTAACTTTTACCAGTTCAGGCACTACCGGTATGATCACGAGTAGTCACAGGGTTACGGATAAAACCTGGTATGAGGATAGTTTCCGCAAAGCGTTTACTATTTTTTATGGTGATATCAGGGATTATATAGTTTTAGCACTGCTTCCCTCCTATCTGGAGCGCGAAGGCTCATCGCTTATTTATATGGTTGAAGACCTCATTAAACAGTCAAACAACCCGGATAGCGGCTTCTTTTTGTATAATCACGACGAGCTTTTTCATCAGCTTAAAAAGCAGCAAGATGCCGGAAAGCCAACGCTTTTGATTGGTGTAACGTTCGGATTGCTTGATTTTATTGAAAATTACCAGATAAACTTTCCCAAACTGGTAGTGATGGAAACCGGCGGAATGAAAGGCCGCCGCAAGGAAATGATCCGCGAAGAGCTGCACAATATTTTAGGTAAAGGGTTTGGCGTAAAACACATCCATTCTGAATACGGGATGACCGAGCTGCTATCACAAGCATACTCCGAAGGCGATGGCATTTTTAATTGCCCGCCCTGGATGAAGATCATCATCCGAGATACTAACGATCCGCTCAGCACGTTACAAATTGGTAAAACAGGCGGGATCAGCGTTATTGACCTGGCCAATATCAACTCCTGCGCGTTCATTGCGACGCAGGACTTGGGCAGGATCTACACTGATGGCTCGTTTGAAGTATTAGGCAGGTTTGACCAGTCGGACATTCGTGGCTGTAATTTGCTGATAGCTTAATACTATTTGAGAATCAAGACGTCAGGAATCAAGATTCAAGAAAGTTTCTGAATAAGATTTTATCTTTTTTCTTGCTTCTTAACGCTTAATTCTTGACTCTTTGACCGTTATAATTATTATTTTTGCGCGCATCATAAATGCTAAAAACATGATTGAGAAATTTTTAACAGAGGAACAGGATCCCAAAGCAGTTGAAAAGGTTTATTCACGTCTTGTTGATCTGCTGTCAACCGGCGAGGAGATTATTTACATAGCCGTTCAGAAAAAACCGCTGGTAAACCTTTTTCCTGATTGTATCGCTATAACTAACAAACGTGTATTGTTTTTTACCCCGGCAAACCTAGGTTTATCTATCAAGTTTGTTGATTTTGTTTGGAAAGATATTGTTGACGTACATACCAAAGAAGAGATCATTGGTGCCGTATTCAGCGTAAGGACCACCGGCGGTGCCGAAATGGCGGTTGATTACCTGCCTAAAGTTCAGGGCCGTAAATTATATCAGTACGCCCAGGAACGTAAGGAAATTGAACGCGAAGCCCGCCGCCAGCGCGAACTGGAACAAAAACGTGCCGAATCAGGTGCTATCCAGTTGGAAAATTCGCCTGCCCGTGCTTTTGCAGCACCCGCATCTCCACAGCCGTTTTCTCAAACTAATGGTTATGCAGCA
>NZ_DASVOB010000504.1:0-3307 GCF_036383575.1 Mucilaginibacter sp. | reverse complement strand
GAAGCGTTTGAAACGATGTTTTGATCGGCTTTCAATTCTTTGTGGTTAACACCCATTACAAATGTAGGGGTATCATCTTTTGCAGGGGCGCTCATTACTACTTTTTTAGCACCGGCGTCGATGTGTTTTTGAGCAGTTTCCTGAGTTAAGAACAAACCGGTTGATTCGATTACAACCTCAGCACCTACTTCACCCCATTTAAGGTTAGCAGGGTCTTTTTCGGCAGTAACGCGGATGGTTTTACCGTTAACAACCAAATGACCGCCTTCAACAGCAATAGTACCTTTGAACTGACCATGGGTTGAATCGTATTTTAACATGTAAGCCATGTAATCTGGCTCAACAAGGTCATTAATACCAACAACTTCAATGTCTGGTCTTTCAATTGCAGCCCTGAATGCCAGGCGGCCAATACGGCCGAAACCGTTAATTCCTATTTTCATGATTTTTTAATTTTTACTTGAATAGTAGGTTAATAAATTATTTATGGGTTCTTTAATTATGTTAGTGATTTGCAGATCAGCTTCGGCGGCAGCTTCATACAAGTGTTCCTGAAAATTAAAAGCAACAGAGCCTGCAAAGTGCACAGACGTACCCGGGTGTTGCTGATATAAAGGTAACAAATATGTGGAAATTAGCTTGCTAAATCCTTTTTTTATGACGTTTTGCAGATGATGATCGTTCTTGTTATCGAGATAAAAATCAGTAAATGAGCTTAAAAATAAAGCTGGTTGTTTTTGCCGATAAACCTTTTCGAGCAGGTTTTTACGGTCGGCATCATATTTATGAATAAACTTTTTGCGGATGGTTGGGGGCAGGGTATCGTTCATGAAGCCTTTAATGAGCTGCCTGCCCAGCCAGTTGCCCGAGCCTTCATCGGCCAGGATATAACCTAAACCGTAATTGTTGGGCCAAACACGTTTACCGTCATACCAGGCGGCATTGGTACCGCTGCCGCAAATGCTTACAATACCGGGTTCATTTTTACAGCAGGCTATAGCCGCCCCGGCAATATCATGTTCAATAGATATTTTGCCGAACTTGAAGAAGGTTGCAAAGGCGTTGTGTACTATCTGCTTTCGCTCGTCTGACGAGGCACCGGCACCGAAGAAAAAAATGCGTTTTATTTCTTCGGCGTGGTGTATGAGGTTAATGTTTTTATTGAGCAGTTGGGTGATATGCTTTTCGTCGTTAAAATAGGGGTTAATGCCATTGGTTTTAAAGGAAGCAACAGTTCTTCCCTTATCAGTGAGCCTCCAATGTGCAAAGTACGATCCGCTATAAACAACTGCAATCATTAATAATCTATATCGATAATATATCCATCATTTGTAAAAGATCGTCTTCAAGCTTAAACTCATGGTGGTTAAGTGCTGCTTCAAGGTCTGTTAGCAAAATATGATTGGCTTGCAAACCTACCATTTTTTGCGACTCGCCGGCAACTAAAGCGTTAACTGCTGCAAAACCAAGCCTGCTGCCCAAAATACGGTCAAAGCTTGATGGTGCACCGCCCCGTTGCAAGTGGCCTAAGATAGTAACTTTTATGTCGTAATTTTTAACTTCCTGTTGTACAGCCTTTGCCACGTCATAAACACCGCCATTTTTATCGCCTTCGGCAACAATTACAATGCTTGATGATTTTTTGTTCATATGGCCTTCTTTCAAGTTGGCAATAAGATCGGTAATAGCTGTAGCACGCTCAGGCAGTAAAATAGCCTCGGCACCGCATGAAATACCGGCACGTAAAGCAATAGCGCCCGAATCGCGGCCCATCACCTCAATAAAGAAAAGGCGGTCGTGCGCATCGGCAGTATCACGGATTTTATCAATGGCCTGGATAACCGTATTGGTAGCGGTATCAAAGCCTAGGGTATAGGTTGAACCGCAAAGGTCATTATCAATTGTACCCGGTACGCCCATAACGGCAATGTCGGGATATTTGCGCGAAAAGCGGAGGGCGCCCGTAAAAGTACCGTCGCCGCCAATAACTACCAGGGCATCAATGCCACGGGCTTTAGCGTGTTGGTAAGCCTGCTCCATACCTTCGTCGGTTTTAAAAGGCAGGCAGCGTGCGGTTTTTAAAATGGTGCCGCCAAGGTTAAGGATATTACTTACCGAGCGTCGGTCCATTTCGTACATGTCATTGTCGATAAGGCCTTTATAACCTTGCCTTATACCTACAACTTCCAGTCCGTTGTATAGCGCGGTCCTGACAACTGCACGTATACAAGGGTTCATTCCGGGGGCATCACCACCTGAAGTTAAAACCCCGATCTTTGATATTTTACGCATCTTTCGCTCCTTAATTTTACGCTACGAAGATAGTGTGTGTAGATTACACCATTAAATTTTATTTATTTTTTTTTGGATTAGGAATTAAGGCTATATCTTTAAACTTATTAACTAAATCTCACTAATAGTTTGGAACTAATGTTACCCAAGTTTGATTCCGTATTCTCAATAGATTGCGTGATATTCGGCTTTGAAGCCGGCGAGCTTAAAATTTTGCTTATTGAGAGGAACGAGGAGCCGTACAAGGACTGGCTGGCATTGCCTGGCTATATTGTTGAGCAAGACGAGAGTATTGACGATGCTGCCGAGCGGATCTTATATGAGCTTACAGGCTTGCGGGATATGCACATGCAACAGTTTCATACTTTTGGCGAGGTAAACCGTCACCCGCAGGGCCGTGTAATTACGGTTGCCTATTACGCATTGATCAGGATAAACGGGCAAAAGGAATTACGACCGGTTACTCAATACGCCAAAAAAGCGTTCTGGCACCCGGTAAGCGAATTGCCCAAACTGGCCTTCGACCATACAGAGATCTTTAAAACAGGATTTAATAAAATAAAACGCCGACTGCATTACCAGCCGATAGCGTTTGAACTATTGCCCGAAAAATTTACGCTAACACAATTGCAGTCGCTTTATGAGGCTGTGTTAGATAAGAAACTGGATAAACGCAACTTCCGCAAAAAGATGCTGAGCTACGGCTTTTTGAAAGAGCTGGACGAGAAGCAGAAAGGTGTATCATATCGTGCTGCCAAGCTATACAAGTTTGATAAACGTAAGTACGGTAAGATTTTTCAGGGAGAGATGAACTTGGTTTAGCGGCGTTAGAGTCAGGAAATCAAGAGTCAAGAGTCAGGAAGTTTTTTTGAGATAAAAGAAAGGGTTGGGAGATTTTCCAACCTTTTTTGTTTTTAACAGGCCTCTCCGAGCGTCATTGCGAGTAACCATCAGGATTCTCCTGAAAAAAAATGAGATGACGTGCTCTGCGATGAGAAGTAAGATATTAGCGGAA
>NZ_DASVOB010000503.1:0-6184 GCF_036383575.1 Mucilaginibacter sp. | reverse complement strand
TGTTGTAAAACCTTGCCGGCCCCAGCGGGGCCACGTGTTTATAGCTTTAAAAAGCACATTTTGGGGCTCCGTAGGTGCCTCCTATTGAACTTTCAGGTTGGTGAATTTTGTGGGTTAACTTAAACTCGCAGAGGACCCTGAGGGAACACAAAAGCTTTTTGGCTTTAAGCCTTAAGCTTTCGGCTCAAATCTGGCTTTTAGCTCACCTTTACAAACTTCTTTACCGTCTCCGTTACATGTGCTAAATGATGGTTGCTGTGCCAGGCGTACATGGCAAGGCCTTTTTTCAGCGATATCGTATCGCCCGAAGCCGGGTGTACAAATGTCCGTGCCCATTCATTTTCGGTAAAACTTTCAAACAAGGCCACAAAATGCTGATGGATGCCTTCCAGCATTTTTAACGATGGCTCAACCGGCAGGCGGTAATCGGGCAGCAGGGCCCAGTCAGCCTCTTCATATGGTTTTATGGTTGGGTTATTTTCGGTAAGGGCAAGTTTAAAGCGGGTGATGGAGTTCATATGGCTATCGGCCAAATGGTGGATCACCTGGCGCAGTGTCCAGCCGCCGGTACGGTATGGGGTATCCAGCTCCTGGTAATTAAGACCGGCAATTGCATGACGTAGCTTCCCCGGCAGGGTAGCAATATCTTCTATCCAGCCGCGCATATCTTCGGTAGTGTACGAAGCCGGGGGGGCAAACTTCCCGATAGGGTATTTCATTTCTTCGTCTGTCATCATAACTGTTAAAAAAATTTAAATTAGGTATTATTTTATACTACCACAAGCTTTTGACCTATTTTAGCGTTCTGTAGATTGTTAATTTAACTGATGATAAAAAAGTTACTGGCCGTACTTTTTGTTTTTAACTGTACGCTCTCCTTCGCACAAACCATTAAAACCGACATATTAGTAATAGGCGGAGGCGCAAGCGGAACAGCGGCGGCCATACAAGGCGCGCGAAGCAAACTAAAAACCATGCTGGTTGAGCAGGGCCCCTGGCTGGGCGGTAGTATGACATCGGGCGGGATGTGCGTTATTGACGGCAACCGCAATTTACCAACAGGCATCTGGGGCGAGTTCAGGCGCAGGGTACGGGATTTTTACAGCAAAACGCCGGGTTACGATACTGCCTACAACGCAGCATTAAGATTTGAACCCTATACAGGCGCAGCCATCCTCAAAAAAATAACCGACACAGTAAAAAATCTCACTGTAAAATTAAACACCCCATTTACAGGTATTAAAAAAGATGGTACCGGCTGGGATGTAAGCATTTCCATCGACGGAAAAATCACGACCGTAAAAGCCAAAGTAGTAATTGACGCCACCGAAACCGGCGATGTAGCTGCCAAAGCAGGCGAAACCTACATTTATGGTTTTGAGAGTAAAAAGCAAACTGCTGAGGCACTTGCACCTGATAATGAATTGGCACAACTACAGGACCTTACCTGGATTGCCATTTTGAAAGATTTTGGCGCTTCAGCCGATAAAACTATTCCCAGGCCCGAAGGGTATGATGCCACAGCATACACTTGCCTTAAAGGGAAGAACATCAAAAAAATGCTTAACGATGGCAGGCTGCCTAACGACAAGTATATGATCAAATGGGCGGAATGCGGAAACCAGTTCCCTGTTACTCCCGACAATTTAAAATCTGAAAACCGGGAGGCTTTTTATGCTAAAGCGTGCCTGCATACTTTGGGTTTGGTATACTATTTGCAAACTGAACTGGGCTACAAAAACCTGGGGATAGACGACGGTTTTACTACGCCCGACCACCTGCCATGTATCCCGTATCTGCGTGAGGCTGGTCGCCCGACAAAAGGATTGGTGAGGATGATGCTGGATGATGTGTACAAACCGTACGACCGCGAATCAAAGCTTTACCGTACAGCCATTGCTGTTGGCGATGCCTCGCCGGGCCAGCACTATACGGATGCAAACGCTCCGAAAGTTAATTATCCACCTTTCCCTGCCTATGGTGTGCCGCTGGGTGCCATTGTGCTTAAAGACCTGGATAATTTACTGGTGACGGAAAAAGCCATGTCGGTAACGCATTTGGTAAATGCCAGCACCATGTACCCATCAGTACAAATGGCTATTGGGCAGGGTGCCGGGGCAACTGCCGCTTTCTGCGCTTTTTTTAAAACCACAACGCAAAACTTAAATGTGCGGATAATCCAGGGCGAACTGCTCGATTTTAAAGCCTGGATCGTGCCTTTTACCGACGTTAAACCAACCGACCCATATTTTAGGGCTATCCAACAGATAGGAGCATCCGGATTATTAAAAGGGGTGCATAACACAGAGGGTAATACCGTCAGGTTGCTGTTTCAGCCCGATTCATTAGTGCTCACTGCCGAAATAAGGCCAACCCTGGAAGAAACTTATACCCGTGGCTTCTTATGGTTCAATAAAGAAAAGCCCGGCCCGATGTTCACCGTAGGTAACCTGTTGTCATTTATCAGTGAAACTACGCTAACCGATCCGCACACACTGGAGATTGCCATGCAGAAAGCCTGGAAAGAGCAATATAAGTTTGCATCTCCTTTTGATAAGAAACGCCCCGTAACCCGCCGGGAATTTGCCATATTGGCCAACAGGTTTTTTAACCCTTTTGGGAGGTCGGTGGATATTGCGGGGAGAATGGTGAATTAAGGATAGAGATGTCATTGCGAGCGTAGCGCGGCAATCGCACGGAAGCAAATCCGCTCTGTACAGCATGCGATTGCTTCGTCGTTCCTCCTCCAATGACATAAATTTAAGTATTGTACCATCGGGCCGTGGGGACACGGCCCTGGGAAATGACTTACAACTCCAATTCCAACTGATCCCCAGGCCCAAGCTCTTTGTCATCCCGTTGCTTTACCACCGCTTCCCCAAAATTAGAAAGCGAAATACCAAGCAACCGCACTTTTACATCATCAACACCCGTTACAGCCATGAGTTGTTTGGCAGTATTGCTGATAGTTTCCAGGTCGTTTACCGGGGTTGGGAATGATTGGTTCCGGGTGATCTGTTTAAAATCGTGGTATTTTACCTTAAGGGTAATAGTGCGACCTTTCAACTCATATTTCAGCAGCCGATTGTGTACGGTAACCGCTATCTTATCAAGCTCGGCCTCCATCTCTTCCAATGTTGTCAAATCATAAGCAAAAGTATCTTCAGCGCCCAGGGATTTGGTTTCCCGGTGGGGTTGCACTTCCCGGTTATCAATGCCGCGTACTATCTGGTAGTAAAACCTCCCCACTTTACCGAAGTGACGGGTAAGTTCACTCTCTTCAAGCTTTTTTAAATCGGCCCCGGTATGCAGGCCCATTTGCTTCATTTTTTGAGCGGTCACCTTGCCCACGCCAAAAAACTTTTCGACCGGCAGCTGCTCCATAAAGCTCTCGATGCTTGATGGGCCGATGAACTTGAGGCCATCAGGCTTATTGATATCGGATGCTATTTTGGCTACAAATTTATTGATAGATACCCCCGCCGATGCAGTGAGCTGCAATTCATCTTTAATGGCTTGTTTAATGAGCTTGGCTATATCAATGGCCGAGCCGATACCTTGCTTGTCGTTAGTTACATCAAGGTAAGCTTCATCTAAGGAAAGCGGTTCGATCAAATCCGTATATCGGCTAAAAACTTCCCGGATATGCTGCGATACCTCCCGGTATACATTAAACCTGGGCCGTACAAACAAAGCATGCGGACAAAGCTGCAAGGCTTTTTTCGACGACATAGCCGAACGGATCCCAAACTTCCGGGCCTCATAACTGGCGGTAGCTACGACACCTCCACGTCCTTCGGGCAAACCACCAACCACCAAAGGTTTGCCCCTGTATTCGGGAAAGTCCCGTTGCTCAACCGACGCGTAAAAAGCATCCATATCAATATGGATAATTTTACGATGGATAATGGGTGATTGCTCAGTCATGCCGATAAAAGCAAATATAGGCGGGTTGCAGGTTTGCTGCAAAGTGTTGTAGCAGGTTTGAGCGCCTACGCTTAAAATACGATTCTTCTTAACTCGCGCTCGTTTTTAACGAGTGCGTAACTGGGTTTGCGTTTATAACGCACGGGCGATACAATCGCCCAACCATATTAAGCGCTCGTTACAAACGAGCGCAAGATTAGGGTGTCTCTGCTTTTATTATCGCTTGCTGCCCCCCTGCCACCGCTCTTTCCTTCGCGCCCCCTCTCAAGAGGAGATTTAATAAATCAACTCTCCGTATCCTCCGGCAAAAACTTAAGCTTTTGCTGAAAGTACATGTCCCAGCTGCGTTGTTGCTTTCGGTCGGTCATGTGGGCTGTATCCTCATCATAATCGGCATTGAGCTGTTTGTATTTGGCGTCGATGCGGTTAAAGATAGCCATGGCCTCATAGTTATAATTATTGCTGAAACGGGTACGGCCCACTATTCGCAATAATTCCTGCTGCTCTAAAAAGGCGATAGTGTAGTGCCCCTGTTCATGCTTTAATATCTCGGTCATTTGCTGTGGGGTACTAACCTGACTCCTGTCAAGCCACGATTTGTTGTTATTAAGGATAAGCCTGATGTTGAAGTTAAGCCGGTATCCTCCGCCTTCGCGCCTGGCCTGGTAACGATAATCGATAGTGCAATTGGTATAAGCTACAACGCCGCCGGCATTAGCCCGCGGCGTTCCCCAAAAATCATTGGCGGTAAGCTGATGAAATGATTGCGCCGAAGCCGGCGTGATCATCGCTAAAAAACACATGGCCGTGAAGCCTATCCCTTTCACTATATTTCTTTTCATTTAAAAAATGGCGGTTTTAAACTTTTACTTTTTGACGTTGTCGGTATGTAAAAGGTTTAAGGCCATCATTTCTTTTAACGTATGTTGCATCTGATCGGTTGAGCCATCAAGGAAAATAACATTCCCTTTCGAGTTTTCGGAGAAGTGTTTGATGGATTCTGTCCACATGGTGAACAAGATCACTGAAGTATCCATATTGGCTTCGGCCATTTCTTTTGCGGCTACGGTCATACCACGGGCAACTTCCTCGCGGAACAACGCTATACCTTGTCCGCGTAATTGTGCTGCCTCACGTTCGGCCTGTGCCGAAATTTTGATGGCGTTACCTTCGGCTTCAGCTGCTTTGGTTTTGGTGATGAGCAGGGCCTGGCCTTCGTTTTCGGCGGCAGCCTTTAAGTTATTGGAAGCTACTACCTGGCTCATTGATTTCATGATCACATCGTCAAAAGTGATATCGTTCAATTGCAGATCCTGAAGATGATATCCCCAGCCTTCCAGTATCACATCCAGCTGCTCTTTTACGTGTTCCACAATATCGCGGCGTAATATCAATACCTCGCTCTGGCGTTTGGTAGCTACAAAAGCGCGGATCGAACCTTCAACGGTGCGAATGAGGGCCTGCATCAGGTTACGTTCGTCAACAAATTTAAAAGCTACGTTTTTGATAGTTTCTTCCTGTTGATCCAGTACCGAATACAGCAGCATGGCTTTAAAATAAACATTGGCCTGATCAAAAGTTACTGCCTGGAACTCCAGCTCCACAGAGCGGTTTTGGATAGAGATCTTAGAATAGATGTTTTCGATAAAAGGGATCTTGAAATTTAATCCCGGTGTAAGGATGCGGCGGTATTTGCCAAAAACGGTTATTACTACTATTGTGCCCTGTTTTACAGACACAAACGAGGTAAAAACGGTAATGAGGATAACAACGAAAATGATGATTGTTATCAATGATCCAAATGATTCGGGCATGGTTTGGTTTATTATGTTTAAAATAAAAGTAGTATTTATTATTGGTGTGTTATTTGTTTTTTAAAAAATGCTCATAAAAAACAGCACACCTGTCATGAACTTAAAACGAACATTCGGAACCATACTGAGCGTGCTTGGTATAGTTGGCCTCATTTATACCGGTATAGCTATCATCAATCATAGCGCTCAAGTAACTACCATGGTGGTAATAGGGATCATTTCGCTGATCTTCTTTTCAACGGGGATAAGCCTGGTACGGAATACTAAAGATGAAGCGGCTTAATATAGATGTTGGCCTGCTTTGCAAATCGCATAGTTTACTCACCCGGTCTACGCTTCGCTGGACCACCCTCTCTCCGGCTGCGCCGCAAAGAGGGTAAAAGCAAAAAATAAAAATCCCCTCTTTACGCTTGCGTAGAGAGGGGTGACAAGCGCAGCGATGT
>NZ_DASVOB010000502.1:0-3671 GCF_036383575.1 Mucilaginibacter sp. | reverse complement strand
TTTTGATTCAAAGCCTTTTGACCCGCCGTAAAGCTTGATCAGCCCCGGCATATCATGCGGTGCAAAAAAGGATACCTGCCATGCGTTGGCCTCGCGGTACATGTACTCGTAGTACGGATGCTGCGGGTCGAAGTTTTTGATCCATTCGCCATTTTCCAACCTGCCGCGCATAAACCGGGTTGATGGATCGAACATGTTTTTATAGTTTTTTGAACGCGCCATCAGGATCCGGTAATTAGCTGTATCTCCCAGTTTTTTGGCTATCTGGGCTACCGAATAATCATCGTACGAATACTCCAATGTTTTTGAAACACCGGCCTTGGCTTTGGTTTCTACTTCTGGTTTGGCGATATCTGGATCAGAAATATAACCTTTTTTAATATACTCGTTAATAAATGGCCGCGGACCGCCTTCAACATTGGCATTCCTTAGCAACAGTTTGTAGGTGCCCTCAACATCAAAATTGTCAATTCCCCTCAGGTAAGCCCCGGCAATAGACGAAGCCCCATGATCACCATGAAAAAACGTAGGGATAAAGCCTGTTTTATCGCCAACATCTTTCAATGATTTGATAACATCAAGGGTAACATCAGGCGTGATCAAACCCAGCAGCACATCTTTATTTCGATAGGTATCCCATAGCGACGGTTCCGTATAATACCTGTTACCGGTTTTCACTACATTTCTTTTGGCATCTGTAAACTCGCCGTTTACATCGCTGCGCAGGGCAGGCCACAGGAACGAGCGGTACAGGCATGAATAAAACATGCGTTTTTGTTTTTCGGTACCACCTTTTACCTGTATGGTTGATAACAGTTTTTCCCAGGTTTGTGATGCTTCCCCACGGATAGCATCGAAGCTTTTATTGCCGATCTCTTTCTCCAGGTTTTCTTTAGCATTTTTTTCGCTTACAAATGATAAGCCTATCTTCAATTCAACGGTGCCTGTACCGCCATCAGCCAGATACAACATGGCGTACCCGCTGCGCTGGCCTTCCTCTGTTTTTTCCAGTTTATTGATTTTGGTGTTTATCGTGGCGTAGAAATAAACATTTTCGCCGCCCTGAAATCCTTGCACCGCATTAGGCCCCACCTGCTCTATGCGCCAGGTTGATACTCTGCTGTTGGCTTTACCTAAATCAAAAAGGATTTGCCTGTTGCTGTTGTTTTTAAACTGGTATTGATGATAGCCGCACCTTAAGGTTGAAGTAAGGTTCACGTTTACGTTATAATCGTCAAGGTATACCTGGTAAAAGCCAGGAGCCGAACTTTCTTTTTTATGCGAAAACCTTGAACCGAATTTATTGCCTTGTGGGTTTGATACGGGCAGGATAGGGATATTACATAGGTTCCAGTGGCCTTTGTTGGTGTGTGTAAAGCCATAAATAACCGAGTCTTCATATTGATAGCCCGCGCCGGATCCATAAGCTGTAATAGGGCTTAATTGTACCATGGCATTTGGCAATGAGCTGCCTGGAAAGGTAAGCCCGGCCCATGATCGCCATCCATCAGGCAACTTATAACCAAGAATTTTAGGGTCGTTGAGCGGCGCGGTCCCTATAAACGTATTTACATATTTGGTGTACACCGGTTTGGTTTGCGCGTTTGCAGCGTTCACCGTAAAAAAAATCAATAGTGTTAAACTGATCAGGGTTTTAATTGGATTGTTCATTGATAGGTTTTAATTAGCGTCACAAATTAATGCTAAATTGATTTAGGAACATAGCAAATTATACATTTTTGTTGACGTTCTGTTCATTTTTCTAATATTGGGATACTGTTATACTCAGACTTTTTTTAACGATTGCATGAACTGCAAGGGCGATTTGCCATACTCCTTTTTAAATGCCCTCGAAAAATTAGAATTGCTTTGCAGGCCTATCCTATCGGCCACCTCATTCATGGATACATCTTCATGGGTCATGATCTGGATGGCCCGCTTTAGCCTAACCGTGCGGATAAACTCGCCAACCGATTGGTCGGAGATCCCTTTTATTTTTTGATACAGTTTGGTACGGCTGATGTATAAATGCTTACACAAAAAGTCGACATCAAGATCAAGGTCCTGTATGTTATCTTCAATCACGTTGATCAGCTTTTGAAAAAACTCTTTGTCCTTTTCAGAATGTACCAGTTCCGTAGCTTCCGACAGGTAATCTTTGGCATAACGCTGCTTAAGCTTTTCGGCCTGTTCAAATATGTTGCTAACCGTTAACAGCAACAGATCAATACTTAAAGGTTTGGCAAAATAGAAATCGGCCCCCGATTCCATACCTTCAATTTTAGTATCCAAGGCATCTTTGGCCGATAAAATGACAAACGGGATATGGCTGGTTTCAAACTGTTCCTTGACCAGTTTACAAAGCTCAATGCCATTCATGCCTGGCATCATTACATCACTTATAATAAGGTCCGGTACTTTTTCGGTGGCCATTTCAATGCCCTGCCGGCCATCTTCGGCTTCATAAACAACATAATACTTTTCAAAGGCTTGTTTTAAAAACACGCGCAGCTCGTGGTTATCCTCAACAAGCAATATGTGTTTGCGGCTTTTTAGCGGAGTTTGATGGTTGCCGGGTTCATGATCAGGTAACGGGATCAGGATAGCATTATCAATAACTTCCAGCTGGGCCTCCACACTACTTCCCATGGCCTTCTCAGCCAAATCATAATTTTCTTCTCCCCAGGGAATGCCTATAATAATTTCTGTACCCTTGTATCTTTCACTATAAACGTAGATATCGCCTTTATGCAGTTGGGTAAGGCTTTTAACCAATGCTAAACCAACACCCGAACCCAGATGGTTTTTACTGATGCGGTAATACCTGTCAAAAATTCGGGTAATAGAGTCGCTGGAGATCCCTATCCCGGTATCGGCAACTCTGAAATAAATATATTTTTTTGCGCGATGACCTTTATTTAGCAATTCGAACCCACTGTTAAAGGATGGCTTAAATTGTTCCATATCAAAAAAGACATCGAAAGATACCTGGCCCCCTGCATTGGTATATTTAAATGAATTATTTAACAGGTTAAAGAGGATCTTTTCGAGCACCTGAACATCGAACGGGGCTACCTGCGCAGCCGCTGTTTGATCTTGTGTATGATCGTTAACCTCAAAAGTGATGCTTTTGCTAATAGCCAGGTTTTGGAACTCCCAGGTAAGGTCTTTGCAAAACTGGCTGATCATCAATGGCTGCACCTGCAATCTGATAATGCTGTCGGCCACTTTTTTAAAGTTCATAAGCTCACTGATGAGGTTCATCAACCTTTTGGCATTCCGGTGCATGAGCTGGTATGAATAATCAAGCGCGGGGTTTTTGTTTTGGCCGATAAGGCTTTCAAGCGGACCAAGGATCAGCGTTAACGGAGTGCGGAATTCGTGCGAAACGTTGGTAAAAAACATCAGTTGCTGCTGGTAAAGCTCTTCGCGCTGCTGGTGCATTTCTTCACGTTTATTTTCGTTTATCGCGCGCACTTCCATCTCGCGTTTAAGACGGTACCATCTTGCCTGATAAATGTAAATACCGGTCAATACCGATAGGAACAGCATCGCGTAAATAATTTTAGCAAGGCCCGATTTCCACCACGGCGGGGTTAGCGTAATGATCATTTCGGCTTTGTTTTTACTCCAAACGCCATCGTTATTGGTAGCCTCAACCACAAATTTGT
>NZ_DASVOB010000501.1:0-5856 GCF_036383575.1 Mucilaginibacter sp. | reverse complement strand
AAAGTTAGCAGCAGAACTATTAAAATATTGATGAGTGGTGAAAAGACTTACGTTCCCCGAGGCATTAAGCCCCGAAACATATGATCCGGTATGGGTTACATCAATACAATCCGGAGATGCAAAAACAGGTACAGAGATACTCAATGACTGTAATTTAGTTTTAAGCCATCCGACAGTGCTTGTATATACACTTTGGGCTTGCGCTGTGGTAAACTCCGCCGATTCATATGCTATACCCGAAGAGGGGTAATCGGGCTCATTCATTAAGCTCAAATAATTAACAGTTATTCCATTGTCTTTTAGATTTTTAATATGAGCATACAAAAATTCGCCGAACTCGCTATAAGCATTGGTTACACTGGCATTAAGCGTTCCTCCATTATTAACGCTATTGTTAGTTTTCAAATATTTAGGCGGAGATAATACAATAGCCCAAACTTTAATAGCCGGATTTATAAGCTGCGCTTTTTTTAACGCTGTTATCTGGTCAACCAGGTTAGAATTGCCGGTAAAATTAAATTTAGAAAAATCTGTGTTATTCGGGTCTGTATTATCATTCACATCCTCCACCCCATCAGCTCTAAGTACAATTTTAAAAACATTTACATTAAGGTCATGCCAAAGCCAGTTGCTTGCATCAGTAAAATTAGTTATCCCGTTTACCAGGTGCCCACTATAAAAATAGCAGCCCGCCCCTATAAGGTCAATCTTCTGGAGGGGGCTTCCTATTCCTACAGTTATGCTTCCCCCGCTTTGAACGGAATTTATAACTGATTGATTCACTCGTTGTTGTGCAGGAGGCACAGCATTTTTACGACAGGACAAAACAGCGCAAGCCAGTGTCACAGCTATTGCTGAAAGGATTTGATTCTTTCTCATAAACTTTTCTTTGATTGATAATTGGTCCGTAATTTTCGATAATAAAACAAGCTGATAAATGGACATAATCAGGTTTTATATGGACTATATTACTTTCAAGATATTCAACACCATATCCTGCTGAAGATTTATAAAAGCAGAGGAAAAAAGATATTTTATTTCGATGTTGCTTCAACACTGCCATTTTCAGTTAGTGCTTCTGCCCGCTTTAACTCTTTTTATCATTTAAGTGTTAAAAAATGTCAAAATCAGTTAATTATATTAATTAAAAAGCCTTTTTCATCTCAATTTCATAAAGCGCCGCTACTTTAGTTTTTGTAAAGAAGTGATGTAGCGTAATTGATCAAACTCGCGTAAGGTAATTTACGGTGCATTGTGTGTTCATTTTTAGATACTTAAAAGATTATTATTATGCTGGCTATAAAAACTTTAACCGATAATTTAACAGTCTACAAACGCAACATACGTTTAATGGGCGATAAATTTGAGATTAGTGTAGTGGGCAATAACCCCCTGCTGGCCGATGAGCAAATTGACATTGCCATTGATGAAATTAACAGGGTTGAAAAACTGCTTTCTGCTTTTAGTGACGATAGCAGCATCAACCAGATAAACCGTAATGCCGGCATTGCCCCGGTAAAAGCCGACGGCGAAACTTTCAGGCTTATTGACAGGGCGCTTCAAATATCTGAGCTTACTTATGGTGCTTTTGATATCACTTACCTGGCCGATAATGCAGCTAACGAAATTGCAACTGAAAACACATCGGTAAAAACTGCCAAACGTACGCTGTCACTCGCCAGCTACAAAAATATAGTGCTTGACGCTGCGGCTCAAACCGTATTTCTGAAAGAAAAAGGGATGCGTATAGGCTTTGGCGCAAACGGTAAAGGTTATGCTGCCGACAGGGCTAAATATGTATTGCAAATGAATGGTGTAAGCAGCGGTGTTATCAATTTTGGTGGCGATCTGCTTGCATGGGGCTTACAGCCAAACCTGCAGCCATGGACAGTTGCCGATGCTGACAGCACTCAGCAAAATCAACCATTTGCCGATTTGGAGATCAGTAACCTTGCTTTTGCTACTTCGGTTAATGCCGAAAAATATGCAAGCATCAGTAATAAAAAATTCACTAATGTGTTTAACCCTAAAAAAGGTTTCCCGGTTAGCGGCATTACAAGCGTAAGCATTCTTAGCCCAACCGCTGAATTTGCCGATGCCTTGGCTACACCAATACTCACCATAGGTGTTAATGCCGGCCTGTATATGATCAATCAGCTTAACCAGGTTGCCTGCGTTATCATTGATGATCAAAACCGGGTTTATCCATCAAAAGATATAACGCTTTAATTTTCAAACATTAAAGTACAATCATAAACCTTTCATCATAATTGTGATCTGTTATTATTCATTTGCATCGGCATTTTTACAAGTGCCCCTGCAAATGAATTGTTATTTGTTGTACCTTTCTCATTTTGGTGTAAACATTTAAATTGACCCTTATTTGAGCCTTATTTTTACCTTTTCTTCTCCTCAATGATAAAGTGGTTTGCGTATATTGTCCTGTTATTGATATTTGCAACACGTATATCATTTGCCAATGCCCTTACAAAAAACATTGATGCATCTGCTTATACCGGTAACAAAAGGCCGGCTATGTGGTCGTATACTTCATTAACGGCCGATACTACCAAAACAAAAAAGCAACAAGAGGATGAAAAGAAGAAGATCAAAGAAATAGCCAAGGCAAAAAGGCAGGCGAAGCCGGCTACTGTTGATGACGATGCTGTACCGCCTAAGCCCAAACCTAAAAGGCAGCGCCGGCCCGAGGGCATGGAGCGCCCGCCCGAAATACCGAGGAGAAATGGCAGTTAAACAGGTTAAACAATTTACTATATTGATGAAATACCTTTGCTTACTTTTTTTTGTGGCCGCGAGCAGTACCGTATTTGGTGCGGATATTGATTTGCGCTTTTTTGCCGGTAAGCATGCTTTAGTAGCCGATTCTGACACCATCATTCGTAAACGGTCGGTTTCGGCCGGGGTGAGTTATGGCAGCGATGTACTGTTTTTTGGTCGTACAGGCCCGGTAAAATATCCTTTTGTTACTGCCGATCTGATCTACAATACCAAATCGGGTATTTTTTTATATGGTTCGGCCTTTAAGGTTTTAGGGTACGCCCCTGTTGATGAAGTTGATTTAGGCGGCGGTTATTTTTATAAATTTTCAAAAGCTTTTTCAGGCTCGGCAAGTTATACCCGTTTCTTTTTTGCCCGGGATGCCGCACAGGTTATTAAGTCGGCCTCATCTAACGACATCAATTTTAAAAACTCGTATGATTGGAAATATCTGAAAACAAGTGCCGTACTTGATTACCTTTTTGGCAAATCGAACGATATCTTTTTAACTATCAGCAACTCCAAATACTGGGAAAGCAGCTGGAGCATTTTTGACGATCAGGATTTTCTTTCCTTTAACCCTTCCTTTAATTTTATACTGGGAACACAGAATTTTGTCCAGCGCTATTCGCTCGATCATCATTTCAGGGATGAAGCGGCTAATATCTCTATTGAGTATGATCCGCGTTACGCCAGCCGTAACCGCCGGTTCAATATGCTTAATTATAGCTTCAAAATTCCGGTGGCTTATAACCGCCCGCATTATACTTTTGAATTTTCATACAAATATTCTATCCCGGTTAATGTGGAAGGGGTATTGCTTAACAGGCGCGAGTCGTTTTATAATTTAACTTTTTACTACGTTTTTTATTAGCTATAATACATGAATGTTTTAATAATAGAAGACGAACAAGCACTTGCCCACGAACTGGAGATCTTTCTTTCAAACTATAACTACATCTGCGAGGTTTGTTTTGACGGTACTTCGGCATCCGAAAAAATTGCTACCAACCTATACGATTTTATATTAATAGATCTTGGCCTGCCCGATTATGACGGTCTTGACCTGCTCAGGGAATCAAAAAAGACTAATTCGGATGCGGCCTGTATCATATTGACCGCACGTGCTGAAATTAATGACCGCATCAAAGGCCTTGACCTTGGCGCCGATGATTACCTGCCCAAGCCGTTCTCGCTGCTTGAGCTTCAAAGCCGTATGCAGGCCATCATCAGGCGTAAATTTGGGGTTAAAAATAACATTATTGAACTGGGCGGTTTTCTCATCGATCTTACAGCACGTACTATATCCTACTACAACAGCGTTGTTAATACCATCACCAAAAAGGAATTTGACCTTATAGCCTATTTAATTTTGCATAAAAACCGTACGCTTACCCGTATGCAACTTAGCGAACATATCTGGGGCAGCGTGGTAAATAATGATTACGACAGCAACTATATTGACGCGCATATTAAAAACATCCGTAAAAAATTAAATGCCTATGCCCCGCCTGATTGGCTGGAAACGGTACGTGGTTTGGGCTATAAAATAAAGATCAACGCCTGAGTATTTGAAATTAGGAACAAAACTTACGCTTTTTAACGCCATCTCCAAGCTGGTTATCGTGATACTGTTTGTATTGCTTGTTCCTGTATTGATCAAAAATATCAGCCGCAACTACGTTGATAGCAAGCTGATCAAGCAAAAGAATAAGCTGCTTCAAATTGTAAAAAGCAAGGGTATTGAAACTTACATAGAAAACGGCGAAGGTTATGGCAGTTACCTTCCGCTTAAGGAAGAATACATTAGTTTGGACGAGGTTGATCCCGATTATTTTCTGGATACCATAAAAAGGGGCAAGCGTCTTTTTAGCGAAGGCGATACTTTAGAGTACCGGATACTAAGCCATACTTTTAAAGTTAAAAACAAGAACTATCTGCTGGAGATAGGCAAAAGCGTGGATACTTTAGATGAAACCAGCGTACCGCTGCAAAACATCGCTTTTCAGGTATTGCTGGGGATGATCCTCTTAACCGTACTGGCCGACCAGGTGTATTCAACCTATGTGCTTAAGCCCTTGAGACTTATTATAAAGACCAAACTTGTAGGACAGAAATTCCCTAATTTTCATACCTACAGGCAGGTTCGTACCACAACCTCCGATTTTCAGCACTTGGATATCAGTATCCATAACATGATCGAGACTATTGCCGATAAGTTTCATAAAGAGCGGGAGTTTATTTCCAATGCGTCACACGAGCTCATGACGCCGATCTCTATTCTCCAGTCGAAAATTGAGAACATGTTTGAGGAGGAGGATATAAACGACGAGCTTAAAGGCAGATTGTTGGAAATGCAAAAGATCCTGAACCGGCTAAAAAGTATTACCAAAACGCTGTTGCTTATCTCGCAGATTGAGAATGAGCAGTTTTTAAAAGAAGATAAAGTTTCGGTATCTGAGTTATTGCAGGACGTTTATGATGAGATCTCCATCCGCCTGCAGGATAAAAATATTAACTACGAGATGTCAATGCCCGATAACTGGCATTTTGTCAATATCAATAAGTTTTTACTCTTTAACCTGTTTTTTAACCTTATTAACAATGCCATCAAATACAATAACGAGGGCGGCAGTATTAAGGTAACCGGGGTGGCTGTACACGAAAAATATATGATCAGCATTGCAGATACGGGCATCGGTATTGCCGAAGACGCCATACCGCTGATCTTTAACCGCTTCAAAAAATTCAGACAGTCATTACAACAGGATAGTTTTGGACTGGGACTGCCTATTGTAAAATCAATTGCGGCCTTTCATGATGTTGAAATTGAAGTGATTTCTGAAAAAGATAAGGGGAGTACCTTTAAGCTTATTTTCCCCGCTACCTTGATCGTAGTTTCTTAAAACTGTAAAAGGTATGCCAAATTGTACTGTAGCAAAAATTTTACTGGTGTTTTGTACTAAAAATCGGGCAGTGCGAAGAAAATTAATAATTCAGCATTCTTTACTTGGTTGAAAGTTAGTTTACTTCTCATTAAAAAAATGTTGCTATGATTGATGGGGGATGTTCTTTTAA
>NZ_DASVOB010000500.1:0-5743 GCF_036383575.1 Mucilaginibacter sp. | reverse complement strand
ACGCACCCTTACCGTTGTTAACTTTTTCCACAAAAATCAAGGTTATTAACAAAGAAAAAGAAGCAAAAAGAAAGCTTCAACAATAATAACAACCTCTATTATTTTGTTGAAGCTAATCTAAAGGCAATGACATATTTTTATTTTTTACGCGTTAGCCAGCGCCCTATCCAAGTGCACATAACCGCCATCAACATAAATTAACTGCCCGGTGGTATGGCTTGATAAAGGCGACAATAAAAACGCTACGGTATTGGCAATTTCCTCTGATGTGGTCATCCTGTTACCCAGCGGAATTTTCGCTTCAATCTCTTTTAGTTTTGCTTCCGGATCGGGCAGGGTTTTGATCCAGTTGGCGTAAAGAGGTGTCCAGCATTCAGCTACCACCAGTGCATTTACACGAATGCCATATTTCAGCAATTCAACTGCCCATTCGCGGGTAAGCGCGTTACGGCCGCCGTTTGATGCCGCGTAACCTGAAGTATGCCCCTGGCCGGTATCGGCTGTTTTTGAGGTGATATTAAGGATAGCCCCTTTTGATTTTTTTAGTTCGGGCAGGGCATGATGGGCCATCAGGTAGTAGTGCACCATATTTTTATGCAGGGAAGCAATGAAGCCCTCATAATCGCCGCTTTCCAAGCCAACGCCATCATTTACACCAGCATTGTTCACTAATCCGTCGATACGGCCCAGTTTGGCTACCACCTCTTTCACAGCGTTTTCGCTTGCTTTGGGATCGGTAAGTTCGGCCACCACCTGGTACGCTTTATGGCCTGCTGCTTCAACAGCCTGAACTACTTTCAGATTATCTGCCTCACTCCTGCCTACAATAACCGGGATAGCGCCTTCAGCAGCTAACACTTTCACTATTCCCTCGCCTATACCTTTGGCCCCGCCGGTAACTATAATTACCTTATCTGTAAGTTGTAAATTCATTTTTTTGGTATGATAGATATATTAATGAGATGCAACCATCTCCACTTTTTTAACTTTAAGGTTTATGATCGCAAAATAGCCGATGTACACAAAGCAAATCACAGGTACTAAATAGGATGTTTGAATGTTGGTCAAATCCGAGATCCGCCCCATAATAGGCGGGAAGATAGCACCACCAACTATACCCATGATCACCAGCGATGAACCTAACTTGGTTTTAGCACCAAGACCGCGGATACTGAGCGAAAATATGGTTGGGAACATGATCGACATAAAGAAGAATACGCCCATTAAAGCGTATACCGCCAAAGCACCGTGTACAGACACCGCCACAAACAATAATGCTACATTGATAATTGCATAAGTGATCAACAGTTTAACCGGGTTAATAACCAGCATCAGCGCTGTGCCTAATAAACGACCAATCATAAAGCTTAGCAAAGCCATCGATAAATAGAAAGATGCCGGCTTCTCAGCAAAACCCGCTACCTTTTCTGAAAAGCGGATAAAAAAGCTGCTGATACATGATTGAGCGCCTACATAAAAAAACTCGCCCAGTACACCCTGCATCAATTGTTTCTCTTTCAACAGCTCGCCAATCCTGGTCATCAATGAACGCTTATCATCCTCCAACTCGTGGCTTGTTTCTTCAACAATTGGAGGGAAGGCTGTTTTATAGATCAAAAATGCAACCACCAATACCACTATCCCGATTATTATAAAAGGCAGTTGTACTGATGATGCTTCTTTATTTAAATAATTGTTCAGGTCCGTTGCCGACATATTTTTAGTTTCAGTCTCCGTTAAATTTTTGCCCGACAATATGAACAAGCCGCCCAGGTAAGGGGCAAGTGTAGCAGCCAAACCATTAAATGACTGCGAAAAATTGATCCGGGTTGTAGCTCCGGCCGGATCACCCAATACAGTGATGTATGGATTGGCAGCAGTCTCTAAAAAGGCAGCGCCTGAAAATACCACGAACAAAGCCCCAAGAAAAAATGCGTAATTACGCACGGCAGCTGCCGGGTAAAATAAAAATGCTCCGGTAGCAAACAGTACAAGACCTAAAAGGATCCCTCCTTTATAGCCGTATTTTTTCATGAACTGAGCCGCCGGGATGGGTAGCAGAAAATAGGCGATGTATGAGGCCGAATCGATCAACGAAGATTGAAAATCGTTAAGCTGGCAGGCTTTTTTCAAGTGCGGAATTAATATCGGGTTAAGATTGAGCGCAAATCCCCAGATGAAGAACAGGGAAGTAATTAATGCTACTGCGAACAGGGCGTTGTTTTTTGACATTAGTGTTTATGATTGATTATATATTGATCTGTTATTTAAATGTTGCCGAAATATCATCCAGGGAGATATCTAACGTTTTTAATGCAATTTTATTTAATGCGACTTTGCTACCCGTAAAATGGAATACGCTGTGTTTATGAGTAAGCTTTTCGCCCGGTTTCAGGAATGCCGCAGGTGATACGCTTTCTATTTCATAAAAAGGCCCCATCTGTTTACCATCGGCCAGCGGGCCATCGTTATAGGCATTTACCGCATCGCCGCTGTAAGGTGCTGTATCTGTTTTCCATTCCTGGTTTAAGTAGGATGCCGCGCTATCTACATCAAAAACGGTTATGGTTAAAACCTCGTTTTCGGCATCATAACTACCGGCCATATTTTTTGCACGGTTGGGCGGGATACCCAATTTACCGCGACTCTTTCCATCAGCTTTAAACAGTAGGATGCCGTTTTTATAAGTGATCCTATCTTTCGGGATCTCGCCAAAATAATTGGTGGTGGCTACTTTACCGGTGGCCTTTTCATTGTACGGAACCACGATCACCACTTTGGGCGACGGGGTAAACATATCCAGGTTCCACAAGCAGGGCGCTCCTGTTGTTTTATCCCAGGCTTTATCACCGGCGTTAATAATTGTATTTACTGTATTAAAACCTACCGATTTTACGGCGCTGTGAGCATCAATCCCAAGCGTCTCTCTTATGGCTTCCGGTTCTATGATCTCTACATCACGCTCCAGCTTTATTGATAAATCGGTACCGGCATAGTTTTGCAGACGCGTGTTTTTGCTCATAGATACCTTTTTACTCGAAGACGAGATGAGTTCCCAGCTCTCGTTATCAACCGCGGCAGGCGTATGCCAGTTGGCAAATTCCATTTTGGTACCAGGTTTAAAAAACAGCGAAAACTGTCCGCCTTCCGGCCCAAGCCACAATCGGTCTTCCCCGCCAAAAGCATTCATATGCGGATCCGGCTCTTTCAGATCGAAGGTTTCATACTTGATCCAGCCAAAGCTTTTGCCGTTTAAACCATCAGCCGTTGAAGTAAAAACCTTCGCCTGGTATTTAGGCGATACGATAATCTGCCCCAAACCGCTGTTATCTTTTAAAACGATAACACTATCCTTTGCTTTTAAAAAATCAAGATCATGGCCAAAAGTTCCTTTCATAGATAGTTGGGGGTTGCGCATAGTACATGACGCTAAACCCGCGAGCAGCAAAACTAATGATGACTTTTTTAAAAGCTGCATATCGCCGGTTATTTATGTTTAGGATTTAAGCCTATCACGTTTACCATCGTTCCGATATGATCTATGCTGATCTCAACTACATCGCCGGCTTGCAGGGTAAAACTTGGCGGCGGCACCAGGCAGGTACCCGTCATTAAAAAGCATCCGTTAGGAAAATCGCATTCGCTGTATAAGTAACCGGTCAGCTCCGTAAAGGAGCGTTTAATGCGGGATACAGTTGTTTCATCTTCAAAAACCAGTTCACCTACGCGTTTAATGTTCATACTGATCACTGTTTCGCCGGGAATAGGCGATGAAGTAACGTAAAGGCAAGGCCCAAGCGCTGCGCTTTTTTCATATACTTTAGCCTGCGGCAGGTATAACGCGTTTTCGCCCTCAATACTGCGCGAACTCATATCATTACCAATGGTATATCCCTGGATATTCCCTGCTGTATTAATAAACAAGGTGAGCTCAGGTTCGGGCACATTCCACTCCGAATCTTTGCGGATGTAAACTTCACCGTTATGGCCCGATACACGATGAGCAAGCGCCTTGAAAAAAAGTTCGGGGCGCGGCGCATCATAAACCTTATCATACAGGCTCGCGCCAGTCTCCGATTCTTCCATGCGGGCATCGCGGCTGCGCAAATAAGTTACGCCGGCAGCCCACACTTCCTGGCTGCCTATCGGCGGTAAAATATTGCCATTTAAATGTTCCGCTTCCACATCGGCACTTAAGGCCGTGGTATCGGTAGTGACGGACTCCAGATAAACGGCCAAATCATCACGATTGATCAGTGTATCCCATTCATCATCAATAATATATGATGAGCCGTTATGCTGCAATAAGCTGCCTTTTGCCAGTTTATATAGTTTCATTAGTTTACTTCCAGTTCGTCTTTTGAGGGAAATTTAGGGAATGCACCATGTTCTCCGGTTTGATACCAGAACACCGTTGAAGCGATATCATCCTGCAAAGGCATATACCGGCCGTCGTGCCGCCAGCCCAAAGCTTGTATGGTAACCTTTAAACTTTTTTCAAAGCGGATAGGATCAACAATATGCCAGCGGTACAGACCGAAACGCTGCGCGATATTATAATGCCCGTCACCGCGGATCACCTGCGGTAAACCGCTGTAAGGGCTGCAAAATTCGGTATATTCCGTACCCGGCTGCTCTTTGCCATCGGCATCTTTATGGTGGGTATCAAAATCATATGATCCGCAAAAATAGTCTTCAGTGCCGGTACCGTTTATAGTTGGAAATTTGGTATCGCCATCCATAAAAAACTTGATCTCTCCTTCGCCCCACCAACCATTTTTGTTGGAGCCATAAGCTATATACGTACCCACATATTGTCCTTTACCTTTAATACTATCCACCAAAACATAATCCTTTTTGTAAGGCAGCGGGTTTACACGGCGAAACTGCGCGTGGAAATAACCTGCATCTTCAGGTACATCTGTCAAAGTATAATCAACCTGGTAATACAACACCATATCCGCATCATCTATGTTTTCCATAGTGATGCGGCATTTCTTGCGGAACGGCATTGGCCAGTAACAATTGAACGCGCTCCCCGGGTTTACGGCTACAGCCAACGATTGAACGGGCGCATATTTACCCCAGCCCATACAAAAGAAATCGCCTACGGGTACTTCTACCGAAGGTGTAGTTTCATCATCCCAATAAAAACGAAGGATAGAATAACGCCAATTGCCGGTAGGCGTCATCCAGATGTGCTGGATAGCACCCGAACCATTGATTTCGGCAACGGTGAAAGTTGTATGTTTTTTGATGACAACACTCGGACTTACTTTCCAGGTTTGCCCCAGATCGCGCGAGGCATTAGCGCCGGTGCCAGTTGTGGCCATCCCCCCTTTACCTTTTTCGCCGGTAAAATTTTCAGGACTGATTGATCGGGTTTTAGCATCAGATGTACGGTAGAGATTTCCCAGCCCTACATCGAGGCCATTAAATTTCTGTTGTGCGCTAACAGAAGAAGCAACAATAACAAACAGGCAGATCGTTAAAAAATAATTTTTCATCATAAAACTTATCTTTAAAATCATTTAACGCAACAATTGGCAATGCGCTCCAGGTTTATTTGTTTATGCTTCAGGCCTTGTTTAAAAGCCATCCACAATCATATTGATAATTTTTCGCTATCCATACCGCTTTATAAGCATAACATACGCATATTTTGGCATGGCATATTTGGCAGTTGATAAAGCTAATTTAAAATTTATTAAATAAATGCCCTAAGCCTGTAAAAAACAGGATA
>NZ_DASVOB010000499.1:0-2979 GCF_036383575.1 Mucilaginibacter sp. | reverse complement strand
AAATCAAAAGCCCGTTTAGGTAACTACGAAAAACTGGCATCTGAAGAAACAAAAGAACGCGAAGAAAAACTGGAGCTATTTATTCCGCCGGGCCCGCGTTTAGGTAACGTGGTAATTGAAGCCAACGGGGTAAGCAAATCATACGGCGATAAATTATTGTTCGATAACCTGAGCTTCTCCTTACCTCCGGCAGGTATAGTTGGGATCATCGGCCCTAACGGTGCGGGTAAAACCACACTATTCCGTTTAATTACCGGGCAGGACCAGCCAGATGCCGGTACTTTCCGTGTTGGTGAAACTGTAGCCCTGGGTTATGTAGACCAGATGCATGACGACCTTGACCCTAACAAATCTGTTTGGGAAAACGTAACCGGCGGTTTGGAAACCATTATGGTAGGTAACCGTCCGCTCAATTCAAGGGCATACGTATCTAAATTTAACTTTAACGGCGCCGATCAGCAGAAAAAAGTAGGCGTACTATCGGGCGGTGAACGTAACCGTGTACACCTTTCTATCACGCTCAAAAAAGGATCGAACGTGTTGCTGCTGGATGAGCCTACCAACGACATCGACGTAAATACACTGCGTGCACTGGAAGAAGCGCTGGAAAACTTTGGCGGCTGCGCCGTAGTGATCAGCCACGACCGCTGGTTCCTCGACCGCATCTGTACCCACATCCTGGCCTTTGAAGGCAACTCACAGGTTTACTTTTTTGAAGGAAACTATTCCGATTACGAAGAGAACAGGAAGAAGCGTTTAGGCGATGTTGCTCCGAAAAGGATCAAGTATAAGAAGTTGACGGTGTAAAACTAAAACTGCCGCGGGTTTAGCGATAGTTTAGCCCGTTGCAATCAACAATAACGCTATTAGCTTTATAAATGCTGCAGGTTACATTAACTTGCAGCATTTTTTTTATTGAACCCAATTACCTAAACGTTGACAAAATTCAAATCGGTTTTAAAAGCCCTCGATATAACCGTCGAAAATACTTTTTTTGTAATTGTCTTTTTCACCGGAATCATTCTAACTTATTTCGAAATAGTTTTATATAGGTTAACCTTTATCAATTTCGCTATTCCATTTTTTATATGGATACTTTCGGGGCTTTTCATAACACCATTCCTTTTCAAAATCTTACCCAGGCACTTAGAAATTAACTCTTTGTTTAAACAGCTTGTATTTAACATACTAACCTGGGGCGGTATAATAGCCTATTTATTTATGGCGCTTAATTTTTATTGCGCCGATCCAACCCCCATGTCACTTTCATTAATAATAAATGATAAAGGCACATTAGCCAAAGGCCGTTCGGGGTGCGGCGAACCTTATGTTATTGTCAAACATGACAATTTCGAAAAGCAAATCGTATTTCCCTGCGGTACATCAACAGATGGGTTCAAAACCATTGATTTAACTTTACGCAAAGGCTTGTTCGGCTTTGATATTATTGAGCGTAAAACCTTATCTAAATAATAAAATGGAACAACTTGTACGGCTATTAAACAAATACGGATTTGAACAAAGGCCTCAGCCTTTAGAACAGGATATTATAGATGCCATGCCCTTTCAATTGCCTGACGATTATAAATTTTACCTGGAAAATTACGAACCGTTTGAAGGTTCTATAGGCCGCGAGTATGTACAATTCTGGAAGGCCGATGAACTTTTAGAAGCAAACCAGGGATATGGCATTGCTGAGTATCTCCCTAATGTTTTTGGCATAGGTGGCAATGGCGGCGGTGAATTTATAGGCATCGAGTTTCTAAGCGATGGTACTCATCACATAATTCTCTCGGATCTTATTAGTATGGAAACGGAGTATTTTATTGAGATAGGAACTTCCTTTTTTGATATGCTTGTTCGGCTGGATAACGGCAGAGAATGGTTTGAATAAAGCAACCAACAATAAAGCCACCCTGTTTTGAGTGGCTTTATTGTTGGCTGTTACACCAAGATCTTACTTTATCCCGTAATGGTCATTCATCAGCTTTTCAAATAAACCACCCGGCAAAATCGCTTTCAACGTAGGTACAATGGTCTGCCCAACCTGCCCAACCAAATAACGGTGCTTAGGGCTTGATGAACCTACTATCGAAACCAGCTTTTTAGCTAACGATTCAGGGCTTGGGGCAATACTTTCATCTTTTTCCATGGCGGCAACGGCAGCATTGTATTCGGTCTCCAACTTATCGTTCTTGATAGGGAATTTCACTTTAGCGCGGTTCTGACTAAAGTCCGATTTAAAGTCACCAGGATTAAGCAAGGTTACTTTGACGCCGGTATTGCGCAGTTCCATCCTCAAACTTTGGGAATAACCTTCAATGGCATATTTTGAGGCGCTGTACATGCCCTGGTATGGCAAACCGAACAAACCGGCTAATGAACTAATGTTCACGATCAGTCCTTGTCCTTTTTCGATCATTGTAGGCAATACCGTAGAACTAACACGGATCACACCAAAAAAGTTCACTTCAAACTGTTGCTTTGCGCTTTCAACAGGCATAGCATACGCCGGACCGGTTACACCGTTACCTGCATTGTTCACCAATACATCGATTTTACCTTCGGCTTTAATAATGGTACCAATAGCTGCTTTTACCGAGGCATCATCGGTAACATCAAGTTGAACAGGTTTAAATGATACGGATTTCATGCGGTCAAGACTGCGCGATGAGCCGTAAACCGTATGGCCTGCGGCTTGCAGCGCGTTAGCGCAGGCTAAGCCAATACCAGAAGATGCTCCTGTTACTAATATTACCTTTTTCATTGTTGTAAGGGTGAGTTGTTTTGTTTGATTGTTTATTGGTTTGCTTGTGCCGTTTTTCGGCAGCGTAAAGATGTGAATTTATATCCCAGCAAAACAAGCAGATAAATTAAAAATAATGTTATCTACATAAAAAATTCATGGTAGAATGCTACATAAAAACAATTGTCATTTCGAAACGAGGAACGAGTGAGAAATCTTGTACGCCCTGTATA
>NZ_DASVOB010000498.1:0-9563 GCF_036383575.1 Mucilaginibacter sp. | reverse complement strand
TTAAAGGTTTTATAGCCCGACACCACGCTTACGTAGATATCCTTAAAGCCATCGCCGTTAACATCAACTACGGTTACGCCGGTTTTCCAGTTACCCGTACCGGCGACGCCTGCTCTATCGGTAATATCTTCAAATTTCATCCCGCCTTTGTTAAGGTAAAGCTTGTTAGGGCCCTGATTGGATACAAAATACAGATCGGGCAGACCGTCATTATTAAAATCGGCAGCGGCTACACCTGCCCCGTTGTAGAAATACAGGTAATCTAAAATGTTAACCGAATCGGATACGATGTTCTTATTTACAAAATTAACGCCTGTTTCGGCAGCTGGGAGCAATTTGAATACGCCCTCCCCGGCTTTTTTAGGCTTGCAGGAAAATAACCCTGCCACACCAATACAAAACAGGGTAAAACAATATCTGAACATATATTTGGTAAACAGCATTAAGTTGGTGTTAGCGTAGTTCATAAGCTTTAAGCGGTTCGTCATTAATGCCAAACAGGTAATAGTTTTTACCTGCTGCATTTTTAATAACTGCTGATGAGCGTACCTGCCCGTTTAAATTCAGGCCTGTTTTTGCAGCCGGAAAATAAGTAAAGCCATTCTTTGTGTATTGATAAATCAATCCGCGGTTGGCATCCAACCTGCCGACCTCGGGTTTAAAGCCATAGAAGTTGCCACCCAATACGATCTTCTTAACACCTGTATTATCAAGATCGGCACACAAAATAGTATTCACCATAGATAGCTGGGCATCCACAGGCAGGGGTTTACAAACAAATTTTCCGTTTTTATTTAAAAACACTGCCGAAGCCAGGAAATTCATTTGATGAGTTTCGGCACCATCAAGCATATCGGCAGTAAATACTTCATTAAATGGCTTGCCAGCATAATCAATGTAGCGAAGAAAACGCTTTTTGAGGATCGGCATCTGACCAACCAGATCGGGCTTCATATGAAAAACATAGTTTACACCGTCGCTTTTATACATGGAGGTCACACATTCTTTGGTGCCGTTATTATCAAAATCCTTTATGTGAATTTCCATAGGCTGATCAAACGAGGCCCTGAATTTTGAATTGAGACCAATGTTGCCGCCAATAATATCGAGTGTGCCATCGCCATCTACATCAGCAATTTCGAGACTGCTCCACCAGCCTTTGTAATTGGCTAATTGCTTATCCTCGGTGAATTTCCCTTTATTGTTTTTAAAGATCCTGATGCCCATCCAGTTACCTGCAACTATCAGATCGGGCGAACCATTATTGTCAATATCGGCCCATTTGGCTGCGGTTATCATGCCCAGTTTTGTATCATTCCCCAACACAGATTTTGAAACGTCGGTGAAATGACCGTTGCCATCATTATGAAAAACGAAGGATTTAGGCGAGCATCCGTAAAGCCCGGGAACGCTCCTGCCACCAACAAAAAGATCGGGCTTACCGTCACCATCATAATCGGCCGAAACAATTATCGAGGCATTAACGGCAGCATGCAAGGTTCTTTCAGGGTCGCGGTGAAAATTACCTTTACCATCGTTCACAAAAAAACGCGGGTTGTAAATCGGGGTTCCGGCCTCGTCGGCGTTGCCTCCTACCCCTACTATCAGATCCTGGTCGCCATCGCCATCAAAATCACCAAAAACAGCACCGGCACTTTCCAGATACCCTTGTTTTTTAAAATCATCGGGAATAGTCAGTTTAAACCGGCCGTCTTTCTGCTGGATATAGATAGCTGCAAAGCCGTTTTTTGAGCTACCGAAATAAAAATCCGTCAAACCGTCGCCATTAACATCTGCTGTTGCCATGTATGGATTTTCGGTCGATAACATTTGAAGCATCAGCCGCTCATTATCAAAATCGATAAAATCATCTTCTTTATGCCTTGGAATGCTATCAAATATTGATTTGGTAACATCGGCAAACATTGTTTTAACAGGAGGCTTTGTCCAGTTATATTTCAAATTGGCATCAGCTTGCTTAATAATGTAAAGTTTATCTGCGGTCACGTTTTTCAGCAACTGATAATTACTACCCGGCCAGATCACCTGTATCGAATCAATTGATTTGTATTTACCGGTACCAATAGTAAGTAAATTAGGCGATGTGCAGCTTTGAAAGCCGCGGGTTGGCTGATTATAATAAATCAATGAATTGCCTTTCATAAACACTTTTACAGTAGCGCCTACTCCAAAAGTATTTAGCCCTGTACCTTTTAATTTTAGCTGAATATGGTGGTTACCATTTTTTTCGGCGTTATTTTTAAATATAGACACCAACGCGTTTTCATTGTTTACAATCAGGTCGTTATCGCCGTCATTATCCAGATCGGCATAGGATGATCCATTGCTGAAGCCCGGCTTATCCAAACCAAAATCGGCAGATTTATTGGTAAATGTAAGGTTGTGATTATTTAAATAAGCATAATTTGACTGGGGGGATGAACCCATTTTATCGGTAAAGTCTTTATAATCGAATTTCTTTCTGCCTTCGGCAATCTTGGCCATGTTATCGCGATTGCCTAAAAACTCAATATAATCCTGATCGGTAAGGTCTTTATAAATTCCGTTTGATACGAAGATGTCTTTCCAGCCATCGTTGTCCATATCAAACATTAACGCCCCCCAACTCCAGTCAGTAGCGGCTACGCCCGAGTAAAAGGCGGTTTCAGAGAAAGTGCCATCGCCATTGTTTACCTGCAGGCAGTTTTGCATGTATTGGTTATAATAACCGTCACGCTGTTTTGCTTTGATCACGTCATACGATTCGAACGCAGTCATCTTTTTTAAACGCTGATCACCTTCCGGCAGCATCTCCGTGGTGAAAATGTCATATTGCCCATCGTTATTAATATCGGCAATGTCCGATCCCATTGATGCCAGGCTCAGGTGGCCGGTTTCATTTTGAATATCTTCTTTAAAAGTTCCGTTTTTTTGATTGATGTAGAGATAATCGCGCTCAAAAAAATCATTAGAAACATAAATATCAGGGTAGCCATCCTGGTTAACATCCGCAACAGAAACACCCAGCCCAAAACCTATGTCGCTTGAATATATGCCTGCCTCTTTAGTTACGTTGGTAAAATGACCGCCGTCATTCCGGTATAAGCGTGCGCCGCCGAGCTCATCAACAACAGCACGCAAATTCTTACTGAAGTCAAATGATTCTATCGGCCTGAACGAGTTATTTAATACAAAGCAATCCAGGTCGCCGTCGTTATCATAGTCAAAAAAAATGGCCTGGGTGGATAATCCATTATCTACCAGGCCATACTTTTGGGCTTCTTCCTTAAACGTACCATCATGCTGATTAATAAATAGCTCATTGCCCTTTTCGTTACCATGGGCATTGCCGCTATGACATACATATATATCAAGCCATCCATCACCGTTGATATCAACCATGGTAGCCCCGGTGCTCCAGTATTTAGTTCCTTTAACCCCTGCCTTATCGGTTACATTTTCAAATTTCCAATTCCCTTTGTTGATATAAAGCTGGTTGCCCCCCATGTTTGAGGTGAGGTAAACGTCATTCAAGCCGTCATTATTAATATCACCTATTGCTACACCACCGCCGTTGTAATAGTTACGGAAGGTGAACACATTGGTACGGTCCTGATCATTTAGCTGGTTGATGAAATTTACGCCAATGGCGTCATTGTCCTGCAGGGTAAATAAAGTGTTTTTGCTGCCACCATTACAGGCACAAAGAATAGTAAAGGCTACGGCTAATATAAACAGAGGTATTTTTGGATGCATATAATCAGGGATAAAACAAACGTAGCGGAGTTTTCCGCTACGTTCCTTTCAATCAAATAAATCTCAACTATTAATAACCTGTGTTTTGTTTAAGATTAGGATTAGAGTCGACAGCACGGGCGGGTATCGGATATATCGTCCTGGTTTTATCGCTTTTGTTTGGACGTTGATCAACCGGATCATTAAACTTCTCAAACCTAACCAGGTCATTTCGTCTCCAACCTTCATAATACAACTCGAAACCGCGCTCAGCAAGCATTGCTTTCAGATCTAAAGTAGCCAGCGCAGTAGCCCCGCGAGGGGTCCTTACGCCATTTACGATTGCAAGGGCTGATTCACCATTCGGATCGGAACCTCCTCTCAGTATTGCCTCTGCCTTCATTAACCTAACATCGGCAAAGCGTAAAAAGATATACGTATTTGTAGCAAAGTCGTCGTTAACAGAACCATCTGCTGCTGGATGCGGAAAATATTTAATAACACGGATACCCTGTGCTTCCGTAGAATAGTTGAGGTTTACATCGGGTGTAAAAATAAGCGGGGAGCCACCACGTTGTTTAAGGGCAACGTGTCCCGGGCCATATTGCTGACCAACCAGGAAACCTGTGTTTAACCCGTTACGATCTGTGAGTTCAGGATACGAGCCGCCGCGCCTTTCATCTTTCGGATCAAATGAGTTGTAGAAGTCGGCAAGGGTAGTAAATCCGTTCCATCCACTTGGCGATTGGTTATAGTGCATACCCATCCTCCAGCGATTGTGAGTATTGGCCGGCGCATTTGTAGAGGTGTTGATTATACCGAATATGATACCTTTTGACTTATCGCTATTATCCCATGCAAACTCCTGGAAATATTTACCAGCGGGTTCTAATTGATAACCGGCATCGGCAACCCGGTTGGCAAATACTATAACGCTATCCATATCTGTTTTAGCGAAAGTAAATGGCCCCCCAACTGTAGTAGCTTTATATACAGCTTTATTAAGGTACACTTTGGCCAACAGCGCTTCAGCAGACGCTTTACTTGCAATACCGGCGGACGCGGAGGCTCCAAGATTTGTTTCGGCAAACCTGAGATCTTTTATTATGAAATCAGTTGCTTCGCTACGTGAAAAAACCTTAGGGTTTTCATCTAAAGGTGCATTAGGATCTTTAAAAGGAGCCTGCCCATATAAATCAACTATTTGAAACATGAAGTATGCGCGTAAAAAGCTTGCTTCACCTTTGGTTTGAGCACTTGACTGCGTCGAACTGATAACCTGAGTTGCCCGGTAAACACCTATATTTAGTTGATCCCAGGTATCACTTATCTGGTTATGGAAGGCATCCCAGGTATGCGTATGCAATTTACGCCAGGTTCCAAAATCCCCCCAGTCAGTTCCCCTGGTTGGGCCCATCATTTCATCTGTCGAATGCTCTTGTAGTGCATAGGTATTTGCCTGGTCTGATTGACCGTTTAGTTGAGTATAAACCCCTTTCAAATCTGATGCAGAACCGTTGCTCACATCCCTTATCACTTTTGAGCCGTAAACCTTTTCATCAAGTTTTGCGCAGCTCATTATTGCCAGTAACGATGTTGCCAAACAAACAACGCTCGTTCTTTTTATTAATTTTTTCATTTATATGCTTTTAAAATCCTGCAGTTAAACCAAATGTATATGTACGGGCTTTAGGATATGCGGTATAATCGATACCCCTTGACGGCACACTATTGATGTCCTTATTAACATTTATTTCAGGATCAAGTCCTTTATAACCGGTAATGATAGCTAAGTTTTGGCCGGTAAGCGCCGCCCTCAGGGATTTAATAAATTTACCATTCTTCAATTGGAATGTATAACCTAATGTTACGTTTGAAAGACGAACAAAATCACCTTTTTCGAGCCAGCGAGTTGATACCTGGCCTGAATTAAGTGGATTTTCATTAGTAAATGCAACATCGGTTGAAACATTATGACCTGTTAACAAGCTACCACGGTAGAAATATGCGTTTGCTGTGTTATCATAGATATAAAAACCTGTTACCGCATTAAGGAAAACACTTAAATTCCAGTTACCATAGGTGAAATTATTGGTTAAGCTTGCTGTAAACTTAGGTAGAGCGCTGCCTTGTAGGGTTTGCACGTCGATACCATTAGGGTAAATACCAAAGCCGTCTTTATCAAGACCAGCATACTGAGTAACCTTAAACGTAAATAATGGGTAATTATCCTGTATAACCTGCGAAAAAGCACCAGACAGCCCCTGACCACTGATTGCACCAGTTTGCACTACCTTATTTTCAAAACCCTTTACTTTGTTTTTCAGTAAAGTCATGTTATAGTTAATATCCCATGTAAATTTGGAACCCTGAACTGCGGCTATGTTTACGCCAAATTCCCAACCCTTGTTCAATACATCTCCCGGAAGATTTATCCATTGAGCAGTAGATGCTGAGGGCTGAGCCTTATAGTTAAGGAACAATAAGTCTTTAGTACTTTTATGAAAATAATCAACAGTACCAGTTACCCTATTGTTAAAGATGGCAAAGTCGATACCGGCACCATAGTTGGTTGTTGTTTCCCATTTCAAATCGGGGTTAGGCGCATAAAGCTGAGTGGTGCCACCATTCAGATCTGATTGATAAAGGGAAAGTGATTGATATGGTGGAAATTCCTGATTACCTGTTTTACCATAATTTAAACGCAGGCTCAAATCATCAAAGATACCTTTTGGTGCAAAACTTTCATTCATAACTTTCCACTTAATCGCTAATGCCGGAAAAGTTGCATACTTGTTGTTTTTACCAAATTTAGATGATCCATCCGTACGTACTGTAGCTGTTAACAAGTATTTATCCTTATACGAATAATTTACACGTGCATAGTATGATTGCAACTTAGATCGTGTTGTATCACCGAATATTGGAAATGGATTTTGAAAATCATTTATATTTTTCACCAGCACATTGGCTTGTGATGTCTTGAATCTGATATCATTAAAGTTTTTGTTGTTAAATACCTGGTATGAATAACCACCCAATATAGTTAATGAGCTGTTATCAGTCCATTTTTTATCATAGGTTAAAGTTTGTTCAGTGATTTCGTTGCCAAGTTTAACTGTTTGCACAGCGCCCATACCGGTACCAGATATAGCCGGAGTAGTTTTGCTCCTTATATTACCGCTGCTTGTATACCCTTGGATCCTCGGATCGTAGAAAGTATAACGTTTAGCTAATGAATAATCATTGCCATAAGTACCGCGATAAGTTAAATTCCTGGTAATTTTAACGCTAAGCCCTAAATTGGCTAAAATGCGATTTACGTTATCCCTATCCCAGGTATTGTTAAGCATGTCTACCGGGTTAAGGCTGCTGCCGTCATAGTAATAAGTGCCATCGGGTTTTTTAACCGGGTAAGTTGGATTTAATCCGATAGTGGCGCCGATAAGGCTACCCTGGAAACCCGCATTATTCGTAATAGGTGCATAAACGTTTTTCACATTTGACCCCAGCAAATTAAGATCAAGCTTTACTACATCTTTGTATAAAGACTGGGTAGCATTGATCCTTACAGTACCGCGTTTTAGTCCCGACTTTTTGATAATACCATTTTGATCATCATAACTTCCGGATACACGGTAAACAAAACCGCCGGTTGCGCCGCCAAAACCTAAATTAAAATTCTGAGAGAACACTTTTCTTAATATCTGATCCTGCCAATCAGTATTAGCACCTTTGTTAATAGCGTCAGCATCTGCACCGGTTGCGGCAACTGCTTTAAGAAACTGTGATGCGTCAAGCAATTTATAACGGCTTGCCGCTGTTGAATAAGAAGTGTTTTCAGAAAATTGTATTCCCTGCCCTTTTCTACCTTTTCTTGTGGTGATCAGCACAACACCGTTCGCACCCCTTGAACCATAAATAGCCGAGGCAGAGGCATCTTTCAATACTGAAATATTTTCGATATCGGCAGGATTAAGAAAAGAGAGGGGGTTACGGGCCGATGACATACCGATAGGGCTTGCCGCATTTGAAGCTGCATATGAATCATTTGATACCGGAACACCATCAATTACATATAAAGGATCATTTCCTGCTCTGATTGACGCCGCGCCCCTGATATTTATTGACGCGCCACTTCCAGGTTCCCCACTGCCGGGAGTAACGATAACACCTGCTATACGTCCTTGAAGCAATTGATCGGGTGTTGCGATTTGCCCTTTGTTGAAATCCTTCGTGCTTAACGACGCAACTGATCCGGTAGCGTCCTTAACACGCTGTGTACCGTAACCTACCACAACTACTTCGTTAAGGGCCTTACTGGCCGATTCCATACTTACGTCAATCTGTGTTTTACCGTTGATTGGAACTGTAAGATTGGAGTAACCTACATAGGTAAATGTAAGGCTTGCCGCATTTGCCGGCACTGAGATCCGATATGAACCATCTGCTGTGGTTATGGCACCGCCTGACGCGCCTACGGCAGTTACTACCGATACCCCTATTAAAGGAGAACCATCTTTTTTGTCGGTCACTTTACCTGTTATCACCTTATTCTGGGCCATAGCAGGCTCCATCAAAAAGAGAAAAACAGCAAAGAAACATACGTTGAGTAAATGTTTAATTTGCATAAAACTTGAGATTTAGTTGAAATTGGTTGTTGTTTGGGTTTAGTTTTTAACCCGTAATAAAAAGAGACCTACATCTTAAACGAAATCATGCCAATATAGTTTCAGGGTTATCATAATAAATAATACCTCAAAGTATAAGCACAAATGCTGTGAAAACATTACCTGTACAGGCTCACGCAGATCGATACAGGATAAGGGTTAACAATAACTGGTCGTTAAAAATGTAATGGTTTACAATTATTACATGTTAAAATCTAATGCAATTTAATTATAAATAAACTCAGAAAAGAGTTTACGACTGCCGGCTACGGTTAAAATGGCCTATTTTAATATTTTTATAAATTTTTTCGATGTTTTTAAAAATCAAACACCTGATAAACAGACAATTATATAAATTACAGTATCGAAAAATATAATGTTTTTTTAATTATTTATAATACTTTTATAGCAAAAAAACCTGCAAGATTGAGGTGTCTTACAGGTTTTCATATATATTGTCTTTCTCTAACAGTTAATCAAAGTCAAAAGCCTTGATATCCATAATACGTTGTTCAAATTGGTCGGGGTGCAGTGATTTTGCTTTGATCCTCATCTTGTAAACGTAAATGGTATTTACAGAATACTCCAATATTTTGGCAATGGTTTCATTATCTGCAATACCCATTCTTATAAGCGCGAATATGCGGAGGTCGGTATTTAATACTTCATCTTCATCCGGCCAGATCTGATCCTTTTCAGCAAACAGGCCGTTAAATACCGTAATGAAATTGGGGAAGATTTTTAAAAAGATATGATCAAAGCTGTAGTACAGATTTTCTCTTTCTTTTTTGATATCAATATTATTTACAAATGTATGAATGGCATCATACTTCTTCATTGAAAGCTTGGCATCAATAGAGATCTTCAAATTTTCGAGCTTAACTATATACCCCGAAATAGCTTTGAAAAACTGCCCGATATATTCCTCCTTGATTTTTGCATCTTCAATTAACTTCCCGTTGATATGGTTTAATTGCAGATTTTTCCCCTCAATGATGGCTTCTTTGATCTTCAGTTTTTTCAGTTGCTTGATGATCATCACCAGGAAAAAAACCACCAGCAAGGCAAGCGCGGTAATAACTACAAGGACCACCAGGAAGCGGTTTTTTTGATGCTCGGTATTATTAAGCTCGGCAGCGGCTATTAAGGGTAAAATTG
>NZ_DASVOB010000497.1:0-6025 GCF_036383575.1 Mucilaginibacter sp. | reverse complement strand
CTTTCAAAAAAGGGCATTTCGATATAGCAAATTATACCTGCCTCAATGGCCGTGGCCGAAACCGGGTAAAACTCGGTACTACCTAAGCCAAGGTGCCCAACAATATCACCTTCGCGGGCAAAGCGGAGGACGAGCTCTTTTTCCTTATCCCACTTTTTATGAACTTTTACAGTGCCCGAATAAACAAAGTAAATGCCTGTAACGGGATCGCCCTCTTTAAAGATCTGCTGCCCCTTTTTTACAGCAATATTTTGCCTGGCGGCGCTAATGGCCGGGATCCAATCGGGCAGGCAGTGTGTACATAAAAAGCAAGTTCCCAAATCGCATTTATCTTTGTTTTTCGCCATTTATTGATTTGTATCTAATTGGTCGCTTTTATTAAAACGTGCTAATTTATTAAAAGCGCCGGCCTTTTGGCTGTTTCCAGGTGGCCATATTAAAAATAACCCCGAGACTTAGTAATACGGAGCCGCCAAAAACCGGCCATGGGAACGAGCGGACGCCGTTAATGTAGATGGTCCACGGGTGAGAATCAAAAGGGTTAACGGTATTCAGGTTTCTGAATAACAGTAACCCGGCAATGATGCTTGCAGCACCTAAAACAGAAAGAATGATACTGGTGATTTTCATAATTATTGTTTGTGCAATGTTTTTTGTTAGAAATTAAGCAAAGGTTGAATAATTATATTGCATGTGCAATATAAAAATGAAAATAAAATTTATAAATGAGGCTTGAAGTATTACCTTTGCAATAAAACAAGGCAGTTCCCTGGAAATAATGCGGAACTAATTACAACATGGAAACAAAACAGAACGCCATCCCGGTTTCACCCTCATTAAATGATCTTTACAATTTTAAATCTGGCTTAAAAGGCACCAGGCAAATGAAAACAAGACTGATATTTATATCTGCGCTCTGTATTTTCATTGCATGCCTGATCAGCGTAATAGCTAAGGGGCTTGTTTATCTTATAAACATTGTTACAAATATTTCATTTTACGGGATGCTGGATGCCGGTTTTCACAGCCCGGCCAACAATCATTTAGGTTTATGGGTAATTGTTATACCGGCTATAGGCGGTGTTATAGTAGGCTTTATGGCCCTTTATGGCTCAAAGGCTATCAGGGGGCATGGTATACCCGAGGCCATGGAGCAGATCCTGGTAAATAAAAGTAAGATAAAGCCAATTATAACCTTTTTGAAGCCGGTTTCATCGGCTATAGCAATAGGTACAGGTGGCCCGTTTGGTGCCGAAGGGCCTATTATTGCAACCGGCGGAGCGCTTGGTTCAACTTTTGGTCAATTGTTCAAGATTTCCCCCCACGAGCGCAAAATTATTTTGGCGGCGGGGGCAACGGCGGGTATGTCGGCCATATTTGGTACGCCCATAGCCGCTGTATTTTTGGCTATTGAGTTATTACTGTTCGAGTTTTCGCCCAGGGCTATATTGCCAGTGGCATTGGCTTGTATCACAGGGGCGGCAGGGCATCATTTATTGTTTGAAGCAGGGCCGGTATTTCCGATGCCTGATGTAGATACACCTTCAAATACTGCCCTGGCTGTTTATAGCATCATTGGTTTAGTCATTGGCTTTTTATCATTGGGACTTACCAAAATAGTTTATTTTATTGAAGACAATTTTGAAAAGCTGCCCATCCATTGGATGTGGTGGCCTGCAATTGGTGGGCTTGCCGTAGGCCTTATAGGTTATTTTGCACCGCACACGCTGGGCGTAGGCTATGATAATATCATCAGTATCCTTTCGGGTACATTGTCATTAATGCTGATTGTTCGTTTGTGCTTTTTCAAATTCCTTTCATGGGCTATAGCCCTGGGCAGCGGTACCTCTGGTGGTACGCTTGCTCCCTTGTTAACCATTGGTGGAGCAGCAGGTGCATCTTTGGGTGCATTGGTGCAGCTGATATTTCCTGAAGCGGGCGTGAGTGTTCCGATAGCCGCGCTTATTGGTATGGCAGCTATGTTTGCTGGTGCATCAAGGGCTTATTTAACCAGCATCACCTTTGCGCTGGAGGCTACTATGCAATCGCATGCATTGCTGCCCCTGCTTGGTGCCTGTACAGCATCATACCTGGTGTCATTCTTCCTGATGGAGAATACCATCATGACTGAAAAAATCGCCCGCAGGGGGGTATACACACCGGATTCTTACGAACCCGACCTATTGCAGACATTGACTGTGGCTGATGTTAGCAATGAAGTAGGTGAAACTTTAAAAAGTAATAGTACCATTGCCGAAGTAAGGGCCTGGCTCATTGAAAATAGCATCACCCAAAGCTTTTTTATCGTAACCAATAATGATGGTACATATGCAGGTACGGTTGGCCTGACCGATATTTATAACCATAGTATCGCCGCTGAGTTCACTATCGGTAGTATAACCCGGGCAAGTAAACAAGCAGTAAAAAACAATGACCCGCTGAAACGTGTTATGGAGATCATGGCTGAAGAGTCGGTAGAGGTATTGCCTGTTATTGACGCTGGAAATGCCATCGCCGGAAAAATCTCCTATAAAGAGATCTTAAATACCTATTACCGGCATATTGAGGAAAACAGGCAGGTGAATACCCAGATCTCGCTTAAGCGGCGGAGGCTCAAAATGGCCGCCCATGGCCGAAGCAAGGCTAAATCTTAAATGTTGTTTAAATTTAACTGTTTTAAAGTGTAGAGACGCATCACATGCGTCTCCCGCATACAATTCCTGGATTTAATAACTTATAAAGCGGCTTTGTCCTATGAGAGACGCATGTGATGCATCTCTACATAAAACTAAACGGGTGGCTGTATTTAAATATAAACCCTGTCTGAAATTACTTCGGGCAGGGTTCTTTTTTTTCAAAAATCCAATTAATTAGTTTTAACCTGTGCGGTTAGCGAAACCGGTAGGCAAACTGTTGTTCCCGGCCTGATCTTAAACTCAAGCGATTTCAGTTTTACAGGGTGAGGGGTATTATCGCCCTCTGTTATGTGTAAAAACTGGTTGGGGGCTATGTTTCTGAAATATTGCTTTTCTGTTGTTCCGGCCCATTTTATCTCTATTTCGGCAATTGATTTAGCCTGGCCTATTCCTATTTCCTGTTGCAGGGGCGATGAGCCGAAACTGCCGCCCGAGTTTACATCTTTATAAACACTGCGTTTTACGCCGTTTTCGATAAAAGTAAGTTTAATGCGACTGCCAATGGCAGCTTTGTTGGCTTTTGTACCTTCCAGTTTCAGACTTATCCAGTTGTTATTGTTTTGGCCGGGGTTTACGTAAAGTGGATTAGCATACGAATCGCCGTTATAGGTGCCGCCCATTTCTTCGTAAATATCCTGTTTACCCACATTTCTGAAATCGGCAAAGGCTACACCATGACCTTTTTGGAGGTTGCCAACCCGGGCTGATGTGGTTACATCGGCAAAGCGTTTGCCATCCATATTGCGGAAAAGCTTATTAGGCACCAGCGAACGGAAATCGGGGTTCCCGGTACCGAAATACATATCCGGATAACCATCATTATCAATATCGCCAAAGTTGCAGCCCATGGCAAACACCACTTTGGCGAGCCCGGCCTCGTCAGTAATATCTGTAAAAGTGCCGTTTTTGTTGTTCCTGAACAGGAAAATATTACCCGCTCCTTTTACCGGCTTGCCCAAAGCTTCGGCGGCGGCGAAGTAGCCGAGGGTAGTGGTATAGCTTTTAAAATTAAAGTTACATGCCACGAGGTCGGGGTAGCCGTCGTTGTTATAGTCAAAAAACCAGGTGCCAAAGGTTGCGCTTACGTTGCCTGCAAAACCTGCTTTATCGGTTACGTTTTCGAAGTTTACGTTTTGGCCGGGCTGTGTGGTATTATGCAGCAGGAATTTTTTTCCATCGATACATGATACAAAAATATCGGGCTTGCCATCGTTATCATAATCGCCGGAGGTGACACCTTTAACAAAACCAAAAACATCGCAATGGGCTTGTTCGGCCACGTTTACAAAGCCGTTGCCATGATCGTTGATGTATAAGGCGCATTTTTCAATATCCTCTGGTGTTTTGCTTTCATAACCTATAAAAACATCAAGCCATCCATCATTATTAAAATCGGCCCAGGTGGCAGTTTGAGTTGAGTGATAAAAAAGAAGTCCCGTTGGTATGGTTACATCTGTAAAAGTGCCGTCGCCATTGTTGCGGAGCAGGGAGCTTGGTTGATTGCCGAACCCCTTATCAAGCCAGGCACCGCGTAAAACAAAAATGTCGGGCCTGCCATCATTATTGTAGTCTGTTTGCTGAATGTTGAGGCCGCCGGTTATTCCTTTTAAGCCGCTGGTTGCTGCAATGTCGGTAAAAGTGCCATCTCTATTATTCCTGAAGTAATGCATCACATCATCAAAGCCCATGCCTGATGTGATGATATCGATATAACCATCGCCGTCAAAATCATCGGCAATGGTACCCCCAGCTTTATTATTAATGCTTAAATTAAGACTGGGGCCGGCATCAATGAAGGGTTTTACCTTATAACCGGTATCTATATTCAAATTAGGGATTAACAGGTTATGCGGCACTTCCTGCGGATACTTGCCCAAAGTCATGTATGCGATATTCAGCAGCCACCTTGATTCCAGATCATCAGGATTGTCTTTCAGAATCTGTTCATAAACCTCAATTGCTTTGGTCGATCCCGTTTTAACTATGTGTACCCCTTCATCCCGGATGGGGAACACACATGAGGAGCCGGTGTGGTTAAGCATACAATTGGTGCGTTCGCCAACGCGCATGTAGGCGATGGCTACCTCCGGCAGCATTTGTTTGCTCACTGCCGGGTCCATTCTGTCGAGTAGGTTTTGATAAATAGATGCCGCTTTTTCTTCCTGTCCAACCCTTACCAATAGCGATGCCTTTGAATAATTCAGAAAATTGATATTGCCCTGATCGGTTGCCGTGCGCAGGTCCGAATCGCAGTGCAGCAGCTGAGCTTCGGGGCAGTTAGAGTTTAGTCTGCTAAATGTCCGTTTACCTTCGTTAGCCAGGATCCTTACCATCTCTTCATGAGATGATCCTCCGCACGAGGAAAATAACCCCATCGAAAAGATCATCAGCATAAATAAACAGCTTTTTACGGCACAGACATATGTGTATCTCAAAGCATAACAGGTTAAGTAAACAGTTTTAAATTGGCATGGACCGGTTGGCAAGATGGTTAATATATCAACCCGGTTAAAATGGATATTCCCATTTTAAATAGATATAAATGTACTTTAAATAAAGTTAATATTTATTATTAAGCAATATTGTAACATCTGTGCGATATTGATATGATGGGTTTATGCGTCATTTTAAACGAATAACCCTATCAGCGAAACCCCTCCCTACACCCTCCCAAGGGAGGGAATCGCACAATCCCGAACTTTTTTATTTCTTCCGACCACCCATGGAGGATAGACAAGAAATTTTCGCACAAACTTTTCCGAATTGATCTAATTACACGAATTTTAAATCGACATCAATAAATAATTCGTGTAATTCGATTAATTGTGGCCGATGTGAAAATCAATTCGTGTAAATTTTTTTCACAGTTCTGACCATTATAAAGGAGATTAAAGCGATTTTTTAAATGTGCATTTTTTTATGTATATCTTTGATTAAGATATTATTATGCTGTTTTGGATGGTGCCCTGTAACACCATTTACCTGATAGAGATAAACCAATTACTAACCCTTAAATTATTCCTCATGAAAAAATTTGTTATTGAACGGGATCTACCCGGTGCGGGTAATTTGTCGCCCGAAGAATTGCAGGCAATTTCGCAAGCGTCATGTTCAGTTGTGAATGAATTGGGTAAACCATACCATTGGATCCAGTCGTTTGTTACTGCCGATAAGATCTACTGTATTCATATTGCCGAAAGTGAAGATGTTGTGCGCGAGCATGCTTTGAAAGGAGGTTTCCCGGTAACCAGCATTGCAGAGGTTAAAGCGATCATTGATCCGACAACAAGTACTATGACCGTATAAAACAAAAACGGCCCGGATTTAAA
>NZ_DASVOB010000496.1:0-2915 GCF_036383575.1 Mucilaginibacter sp. | reverse complement strand
TACCCAAACCAAAGGTGTAATGGTGATCAACAAAAAGGTGGTTAAGAAAGAAAAAATAACGCTTGCTCAATTGCAGGAACTTATCCCTAAACAAAATGTGATCACTTTTGCGGTGCAGGGTTATACCAAAGCCAAAGAGTTCTACTCGCCTAAATATGATGTAACCAAAGCAGGCACACTTGGCGGCGATCTGCGCAATACCATCTACTGGAAACCTAATGTAATTACCGATAAAACAACCGGCACTGCAACTATCAGTTTCTTTAACAGTGATCAGCGTGGCTCATACCGCGCCATTATTGAAGGGATAGATGCCGAAGGTAACATAGGCCGCAGCGTGATACACTACAACGTAAAATAGCATAACACAAATTCAAACTAAATAAAAAGCCCTGATTGCTGTAAAAGTAATCGGGGCTTTTTTATGCCCCTGCCCTATCTATACTAATTAAGAGTGTAGTTACCTATCCAGAGCCTATTAATCGTTTCCCCATAAAGCTTTAGACCTTGTGCATTCGGCTTTCAGCTTTTATTAATTATATTAGTACAACCAATTTAATTTAAACATTATCATCATGAATTTTCAACTCATCAACTGGCTGGCCGTTGTGGTTGCAGCATTATCTGCGTTTTTAGTTGGCGGTATCTGGTACTCCCCTGCCCTGTTTGCTAATGCCTGGATGGCTGATAATAAACTCAGCAGCGCCGAGCTTCAGGCATCCAGCAAAGGAAGGGCTTTTGGCTTTACGGCTTTCTTTTCCATTATTATGGCGGTAAACCTCGCTATGTTTTTAGCTGATGCCAAAACCGACCTGACCTGGGGAGCAACAGCAGGTTTCCTTGCCGGTATCTGGACATTCTGCGCCATCGCTATTCACAGTTTGTTTGAGCTCAAAAGCTGGCGGTTGATATTTATAAACGGCGGCTACAGCGTGGTATCCCTAACCCTGATGGGATTGATATTGGGTGCCTGGAGATAAGACAATTAGGCACTAATAGGAAGTGAATTTATGCGAATTACACGAATAGCTATTGCGCAGGGAAATTGCTTTTAAAACGGGCGGCCCCTGTGAATAAATGGAATGAAAAAATTTCACACGAATTAATTTTCAAGCAGGCCACAATTAATCGCATTACACGAATTTTTTTTGATGTCGATTTGAAATTCGTGTGATTCGATTAATTCGGAAAAATTTGTATAAAAATTTCTTTTCTATCTTCCTCCTATCGTCAAAATTACATTTGTGTTATACATTCCATGAACAATAGTGATTGTTTTTAGTTGAACTTTACAGTAAACAAAACACATTACCATGGCAAGCACAACAAGTTCATTTGAAAAAACGTTCACCATTGGTGGCGACATTACCATTAATCGTTTGGGTTACGGTGCAATGCGTATTACCGGTACCGGGATCTGGGGACCGCCGAAAGATAAAGATGAAAGCATCCGTGTGTTAAAACGTGCCGTTGAGCTGGGTGTTAACTTTATTGATACGGCCGATAGCTACGGGCCAAATGTATCCGAAGAATTAATTGCCGAAGCACTGCACCCATACCCCACCGATTTATTAATTGGTACCAAAGGCGGCCTGTTACGTACAGGTCCTGGTGAGTGGCCGGTAGATTCTTCGCCGGAACATTTGAAGGAAGCCCTTGAAGGCAGCCTTAAACGCCTCCAGGTTGAACGTATCGATCTTTACCAATTACACCGCATCGACCCTAAAGTACCTGCCGAAAAATCATTTGAGTTTTTACAAAAAGCACAGCAGGAAGGCAAGATCAGGCACATCGGTTTATCCGAAGTAAGCGTTGAGGATATCAAACTTGCCCAGCAATATTTTCAAGTAGTATCGGTACAAAACATGTATAGCGTTGATAACCGTAAATGGGAGGTCGAACTGGAGTATACCCGCGATCATAACATCGCCTTTATCCCATGGTTCCCGCTCGGTGGCGGGAACGTGCAGGGCGAAGCAATATTAAACCGTATCGCTGCCAAACATGGCGCAACGCTTCACCAGGTGGCCTTAAGCTGGTTACTGCACCATTCGTAAAATATCCTGCTCATTCCGGGTACATCGAGTGTTAAACACCTGGAAGAAAACATGAAAACTGCCGATATTCAATTATCAGAAGATGATTTGGATATATTAGATAGTTTAGCTGAGGCGTAACGGAAAGAGTTAAAAGTTTAAAATATGTCATTGCGAGCGATAGCGCGGCAATCGCATGCTATACAGGGTGGCCATGCTTCGCTTATAATGACGTAGGTTTTGGTCTATTTTTCCAAAAAATTAAAAGGATGTCAGTAATTTGGCATCCTTTTGCTATTTAAGTCAATAGGAAAAACAGTTACCAGAAGATAGTTACGAGCCACTAATACCCAATGAGAAGTAAAGAAGAAATACTGAATAGTTATAACACCACCGGAAACGATGGACTACCTGAAATAAGCGCCGGTGATCTGCTCAAAGCTATGGAAACCTATAAACAGGAATGGGCGGAAGCAACATTTACAGCAGCGAGACATCAGGATGCCTCCGGTAACTATAAGTTTAATAGTTATGCCGATTTTATAGCCAGCATTGAAAAAAATGCAAAACCGGTTGATGAATTTGGCATCACCCTGGCTGCCGTGGCCGACAGTATTGTCACTAACTTTTTGCCCGATGATAATTCCGTAACCGAATTTGATTTTAATTTCACTATGCAGGGTAAAGGTTATACAGCCTTTTATACTAAAGATGCCCAGGGCTATTGGAAAATGAGCCGATGGGCGGAGCAGTAGCAGTGGGCAGTTTTCAGTTAGCAGTTTGCAGTGATAATAAATGAAATCATGACTGCAAACTGCCCACTATAAACTGCTAACTGACCTACAAGTCGGCCACTTTAAACGGCTTCACATCAACACT
>NZ_DASVOB010000495.1:0-5966 GCF_036383575.1 Mucilaginibacter sp. | reverse complement strand
TGCTGAAATTCAAGCGTGGGTCCCGGTTAGCATATGGGTCGTTAGGGTTATAGTTTGATGTTGGGTCGGTTATAACTTTTCCATTGCTCATTGGGAAAGCATCAACTAATCCCTGTAAAGGAAACGCACCGTTTTTACCGGTACGTGTTGGTGGCTGCCATAAGTTCTCCAGATCCACATTGTCGGTTGGGCGCATGAGCTGAAAAATATATTCAATATTTACGCGCTTGGTAAACAACTTTTGAAAACCAAAGCCAGGGGCAGTGGCATTGTCCACATTTAAGCTGTACATCCCCGTTGAAATAACCGCCGCCGCCGCCTGTTCTGCCAATTGCCAGCGTTTAGGGTCGTTGTCGGGATAGCCTGCCAATCCAACCGTTTTACCTTCGCCTATTGATTGCCCATTAAACAGCGGACTTGCGGCGTAAAGCAACACCCTTGATTTTAAAGCGAGACAAGCCCCTTTTGATGCCCGGCCATAATTTACTCCCGATTGTACAGTCGGCAGATCTTGTCCGGCCGCGTCGCATTCCGCAAGGATATAGTTTACGCAATCAGCATAAGTATTACGGGCTGCGGGGATCTTATCCGTGTAGGTGTAAATACTATCACCAAGCAAATGCACACCGCCATAATGTTTTACCAGTATGGAATAGTACCAGGCGCGTAAAAAACGCGCCTCGGCTTTCATTTGTGTTTTGACAAAGGTGTTGATAGGTGCTTTGGGTAAGTTTTTGAGCATCTGGTTTACCGACCGGATATTAGTATAACACGTTTTATAAGCATCGTCGGTAACCACAGCGGCGTTGATAGTACCAGTTTCGAAGGCCAAAGCAGTTGAACCGGCCGAAGCCGATACTTCGGCTTCATCGGATGCAGCATCGATCCCCCCGTTAGGTGTGGGTGAAAGTATTGGCCCGTAAGTAAACCTGCCTGCCGCAGCGCTAAAACCTACATTACTATAAATGCCGGCTAAAAACGATACGGTATTGGCACTATCAGTGAACACGGTGCCCTCGGTTAGGTCTGATGTTTGTGTTTGTCCCAGGAAGCCATCCTTTTTACACGAAGTAAAAAACAGGAAGCCCCCTAAAACCGAATAAGCAAGAACTTTGAAGTAAAGTTTTTTCATACTATAGGGTTAGTTAACATCACGCCTCGACAAAAAGAAAACATAAAATCGTTTTAGCAATTCTATATTTTAAACTGTGGGAGCTAAAGTTTAAAAACTATTTGTTAATTGGTTTATAATTCAGATGTTGAAATCTGATACTAATATACTTTATAAAAACGATTTAGCAAATTTTTTATACTATTTTTTTATATTTTTCAAAATCGCAATTTCTTAGCTTAAATTTTAACAATTACAACATTTACAATCGGTTGAAAATGTTGTAATTGTTATTATAAATGTACTCTCTATTTTACTCCGGCAAAAAAACGACTAAAAAACAATGCCTGGTAGTTGATGGAATTGCCCCAAAATTCCCAGGTATGTGCTCCTGGCCTTACGGTGTAATCATGCGGCACTTTACGTTCGAGCAGTTTTTCATGTAGTTCCTGGTTTGCCTGGTAAAGAAAATCATCATAACCTACATCAAATGTAATGGCAAGCGAGTTTGGCTTTAGCAGGTATATGAGGTTCACCACACTGTTTTGCTCCCATCTGTCCGGGTGTTCACTGTATTTACCCAGTACGCGTTCTATGCCAAAACTATCCGGAAAAGGCCTGATATCAACCGCGCCGCTCATGCTGCCGGCCGCGCCAAATTTATCTAAATGCTTAAAAGCCAAAAACAAAGCACCGTGGCCACCCATACTTAACCCGGTTATAGCCCTCCCCTTTCGGTCGGTTATGGTTGAATAATGTTTATCAACCCAATTCACCAGTTCTGTGCCTACATAGGTTTCATATTGCGAATCCTTGATGATTGGGCTGTCAAAATACCAGCCTGCAAAATCACCATCGGCACAAACTATAATAAAATGATAAGTATCTGCCAGGCCGGCAACGGCAGGGACTTTTTTTATCCAATCGCTGTAATTACCGCTGAAGCCGTGCAACAGGTAAAGTACCGGGAACTTTTTGTTATTTGAATAATCGGCAGGCTTTATTACCACCGCCTTAATACCCTTGTTCATTGCGGCACTGTGAGTTAGCACCGTATCAACCGTTGCGGCTGTAGCTTTGAAACTGCAGGCAGCGAGGCCAATAAATAACGGAATAAAGAATAACTTTTTAATATCCATTTGTATATAGTGTTTTTATTTTGAGGCGATTATGGTAATACGATGATTTTGAGGTTTGTTTATAGCATAGATCTGATCGGTAAGTACGTCCATTTCTTTTTGCCATGCGTCACGCAGGCTTTTGTAGCGGGCGCGCGTATAATTGTCTTTATTTCCGTTAACAAAAATGTCCTTTTTGGCATACTTGCTAATGGTATCCATAGCAGCATTGGTATCGTGAAACAAAAGACCCTTACCTTTTAAAAAGTCAAACTGCATCCAAACATACATGCGGATCCGCCGCTCGATGTCCCAGCGCTCCTCGTTGAGTTCCCTGATCTGGATAGCCTGCTGATATTGCGGTGTGATAGTGATCTCGGCCAGGTTGATACCAGTACTCAGTTCCCCGGCCGACCAATTACCCATTTTTTCGCCATCGATAAGCAAATCATAATTGGCGGTTTTTAAACCTTTAACGGCAAGCAGCTCCTGGTTCATTTCTTTAGTAAAAGGGATGATCTTAAGCGCGTCTGCCTGTTTTTTCCTGTTTCCCCAGCTGCGCGGAATGGTATCGATAGGATAAGGCAATGAACTGGCCAGGTAATTGAACGACACCGAATCGGCAGAAGATACCACGTTGGTTATCTTACAATTAACAGCTTTAACAGCCTTTTTACTTTTGGTGTCTACAGCTACATCAGCCACCACCTTGTTGCTGAAACCCTGGGCCTTTAAGAAAAGATAGGCCATTACCAGGTGTCCGTCATTATCAGGGTGTACCCTGTCATTAGGTGTTAAGCTGAACGTTGAATCTTTGGCTTGCTCACGCAGGTTGATCTCTGTCATAGGGTGAAAAAAATCAACGTATCCCCAATTATTCCTTTTGGCCGCATCGCGCTGAAAATCTATCACTTTTGAAAAAGCAGCGCTTTTTTTAGGGTAGATATTCTTGGTAGTGAACTTACTGGTTTCATCATAAGGTGAACCAAGGATAAAGATCTTGCTGATGTCCGGGCGTTGTTTCAGTTTATTTTCCAGCAGCGCGTAATTGTCATAAGAACCCTGGATCCTTTTATCCATAAATTCCTGTGCATCGGCACGGTACCACTCAAAATACCCCGTGTCATTCATGCCCCAGGTAAGGGTTAAAACATTTGGCTTTTTGCTGAACACATCATCTTCAAAACGATCATTGATCTGCCCTACTACATCGCCTCCTATGCCTGCATTATAGCAGGTAATCCGCATATTGGGGAAACGGGTCATGTAATACAGCCAGATGTACGAGTGGTAATGGCCTCCGTCGGTAATGCTGTTACCAACAAAAGCTACCCTGTCGCCGGCGTGAAAAGGCGCAATGCTTTGGGCAACTACTGCCCCCCGCACTGCTATTAATACTAATAATAAAATCAACTTTTTCATTAACTGTTAATTATAATGTGTTCAGCAAAAAATAAATTCAAACTATAGGCCAACCAAACTGTAGGGGATCCTTACTGCCTTTACCTGATAAAAGTTTGGATCCTGGTTATTATTTACGCAGGTGGTTGTGCTGCAGCTACCGCCATCGCCGTTATAATTAAGGCAATAAGTAACAAGTAGCTCGTTGTGTCCGTTAATAAACTCCGGATGAATGGCCGGGGTATAATATTTAGCCAAATGTCCCTGGTAAACATCATTGATGGTGAAAACCATTTTAGGTGTAGTAAAGGGGCCTTTTGGGCTATCGGCTGTTGATATATAAATGTTATGGCTTGCAGGGTCACAAAAATAGCCAAGATCCATCTGCATCATCACATATTTGTTATTCACTTTTGATATGATCACGTTTTGCTGGGTAGTATTGCCCGCACCCACATTTATAGCGGCAGCTGAGGCAGTTGTACGCGTTGACGACCATGATGAACCTGCCCAAAACGACCAATTAGCCGGATTACTTACAGGAAAACGGGCGAGGAATACGTTAGAGGTATTGAAGTAAACACTTTTGCTTCCGTAAACATATACAGAATCATTGCTTACGTTTTTAACCATGCCGTTTGAAAAACCTGTTTCTGTTTGTCCTGACATGCCTGCCGGTGTGATCCGGGCTGCTGTACCCCAATTGAGACCGGTTGTATTTTGAGTTAGATCATAAAGCACCTGGTTTTCGGGCGTAGCACCGTTAGCCGATTCAAAAGTGTAGAGATAAACATGATTGCCGGCCTCGATACCCGCTCCCGGCCAGCGGTAGGTTGAGTTGTGATCGCCAGGACTCTCTATGATCTCCATATTATTAACAGGCGAATTATTGGTAGTAATATTAGGCGTAAATGATTGATCCCAACTGTGGCTTGCCGGTTGCAGTAAAGCCGAATTATGATATTTAAAAAACTGGCAATACAACTGCCCGTTACTTTGAAGCTGTGACGATTCATAGGCATCCTCAGTAATCCAAAGCACTTTTCCGCTATTGGCGCCATAGGTAAGCGGGATACTCTTCCCTTCGTCAAAGGCAACAGTACCATTAGTACGATGAAAAAAGTTCACGACGTCGTCATCCCGATAAGCCTCCGCAGTGAGTCCGTTAAGCAGCCAGGTTTGCGCTGTATTACCGGCAACAAAGGCCTCCTGCGTTATAGGAGTGCCGTTAGTGGTAGATGAAGCGTGATTGGTAACTGCCAGGCCATTACCTACATTAATAATTTTGTATACGCCGGTGCTTACAGATTGAATATACCATTGCTGGGCGTTATTGGTATTAGCTTTATCCTGCCATAGGACCGTACCCGGATTAGTTGTTGCCAGGGGCACCTCCAGGTATTTGCCGCTGACTACATTCATGATTTTAAACTTTGTAGTACTGGTAATTGCACCGCTACCCTGCTGTACGATGATCCATTTTTGATTGGGAGATGTTGCAGTACCGCTTCCTGAATATTGATTTTGCTGCGCACCGGCACCATCATTAAGCATGCTACCACTGCCGATCTCAATAGCCTTGCCGCTTAAAACATTGGTAATAAAAAAGGTACCATAGGAGCTTACCGGCGATCCGCTGGCCAATTGAATAGAATCTGTACGTACAAAGGGTTTGGGGTACTTAACGGCAGCTTGTTTGCTGCATGATGACAGTAAGGCCATAGCCGCAAAAGCACAGGTAAAAAGGTTGGTCTTCATAATTTGGTTTATAATTTGGTTTGATGTTTGGTCAGCGTAATGAAATCACACAATTATAAAATCGATTTAGCAATTTATTATAAAAAATCACCCCCACCTTCTATTCACCCTAAATTTATCAGATTCCCCAGTTTTTATTTGGCGTTGCTCCCATGCTCAGCTCAAGTGTACCTCCTGCAGTGATATCTTTATAGTCGATATAGCATTTGTTATAGGTTTTACCATTAAGCTTCGCTCCTTGTATATAAATGTTTTTCGCCGAATTGTTATTGGCGATGATAGTAAATGTTTTACCCTTTGCATAATTAGGATCAAGCTTCAATGTAACCTTGTTGAATACCGGGCTGGTGATCTCCTGCCTCGTATCGCCGGGGCAAACAGGATGTAAACCACTTGCTGCTAATACATACCATGCCGACATTTGCCCTACATCTTCATTACCCACTAATCCTTCTACAGAGTTTTTATATGCCCTGCGGCAGATCTCGCGGGTCCACTTTTGGGTTAGCTATGGTGCACCAAGCCTATTGTACAAGAACGGAACATGATGTACCGGCTCGTTGGAATGATTGTAATAA
>NZ_DASVOB010000494.1:0-9340 GCF_036383575.1 Mucilaginibacter sp. | reverse complement strand
GAACCTAAATTTCCCTGAATAGACATAAAAGCAACACAGCAAAAGAGGCGTTTGTTTACGGGCCTGCAGAAAGATACTCCGGGAAGCCGGTTCATATCAAAGGGACAAAACCGCTGGCAGTTCTATCACTGCCCCGAATTTGTCCCTTTGAGTTGAAAATATTAACGTACACTGCCGTTTGGTTCCGGTGTGCCAGACTGATCATCATTTGCTTTTTCGGGTACGCTAAATACCCGATAGCTGGTCTGGTTATCATGAGTAACTTCTTCCAGATAAATATCATCGGGTGTTACCCAGTATTTTTTACCATTGAGCTTAATTTTATGTGAGCCGGCCGGCAGCTGGTCGGTCATATCCCCTACTGCGGGCATTACTGAACCGGTGGTATTAGCGGCACCAGCATTTTGATCGGTGTTTAATACGCCGTCTTTGCCTGCCACCACGTAAGCGGTTTTTCCGTTGTCTTTAACTATCTGCTGGTAGTAAACCCCATTATATTCATAGTATTGCACACCATTGATCATAATGGGCTGCGCATCATCAGGTAATGACGGAACCTCTGCGCCAACGGGAGGCGCAGCCACCTGGTAACCGCCATCATTTCCCGGCTGATAGAATGTCCCTCCGTAGTAGTAGTACTGGTAAGGCCCCCATAAAAATGAATAATAGCCGAAGGGCAGTGTATTGATGAATAAACCTATATTGGCGTAAACGTGAGGACGATAAAACCCGCCAAACCCTGTATTTAAACCAACATGAGTCGCCTGGGTCCGGAAATTGAAACCGCCGTTGAACCCCACATGGCTAAAACCACCTCTGAAACCACCGAAATGACCGCCGCCGCGCTGTGCTTGGGCGGTAGAAACCAAACCAATTATCATTAAACCAGCCATTGACACCCGGGTAATGGATTTTTTTAAAGCTTTCATGACATCATTATATTAAACTGTTAAATAAAGAATGCTTTTCCTATCCTTTAAAAAGCTAATATTTAGACGTTCATATAAGTATTGGTTTACTGTATGGAATGTTAAATTCTGTTAAAAAACTACCTGTTACCCTGCCTCAGGGTAGCTAATAATCTATCGCACTGATTCCCATGACATTATTAAAAATGCAAGCCGCGATCATCTGCCCGGCAAAGGCAACCAGGGTTACGAGTTCCTTGTCTGTGTATTGGCCCCTTAGCCTGTCATAGGTGATCTCGGCGATGTGCCCGTTGTTTTCAGCTATTTCTGCGCCGAACGCCAACAAGTCCTGGTCAATTTCAGACAATTCAAGATTATCAGGATCGTCCCCGTTATCAAGAATTATCCCCCTAAACAAGTCACAGTAAAAAGTTGATTCAATCGTTTCGGAAATAACAAAAGCATATAAATAAGCAGCCCTGAACCCTATTATGGATGACACCTCACGATATAAGGGCTGCCATTGCATGTATACATCCAACGACAAACGGGAATGCGCGAATATCCGGGTCAGATTATTCAGCGGATAATCAGTAGCCGAACTTCGTGCTATGATCGCAGATATATCAACAGGTTGTACTCTATTCATGACAATAGTATTTAAAGGTTACTGCCGGGAAATAATCATTGTATTATATTTTCTTCTTTTTATTGTTTAGTTATAAGGCCAAGCCTAATATACGCGAGTCACATAAGGCACTTTTGAAAGCTCATCAAACAGGATCCTGGTTTTTTCCAGTCCTGAATTTCCGTTCAGGCTAAAATACCAGAACTGTTCCAGGTCGCCTTCATTCATGGTCATCTGGGTTACGCCCTGCGATTTATGCTCGGCAATTTCCCAATTGGCAATTACTTTGTAATTCATCCTGTCCTTATAGCTGAACCTTGTTGTCCTGTCCAGGCAAAAGAAACAGCTATCGCTGGTTGTTTGTGTAATGGGATAACTACCATATCGATGAAAAGATATAGCAGGATCCGATTTGCTATGCAGTGTTGCACCCAATATCACAGGGCGTTTGGCAGCGGGCATGGTTGCAACAGCGTCAAGCGCCAGTAATGTAGCTGCTTTATGAGCTCCGTGCGTAGGTGTTTCGGGCAAGAGGCAAAAAACAAAATCATATTTATTATGCTGTAAAACCTGGTTCAGGCGATTTTTGATAACAGGTACATCCCAGCTGGTATCAAGAGGCTCCTTCTCATCCTCTGTAAAATGAGCGTCTGACTGATCAAGGAAATAATATTCATTGACACCCAAAATATGGCCGGCATTCATCAGCTCTTTTTTCCGGATACGCGGGAGGTTTTCCCTGCCTGTTTTTTCGTCTGTTAAAGGAAGTCCGTAATAACTTTCGGCTAACGTGGCGTACTTGTAGCCCCCTTCTCCATTGGTGATCACAAAAAGGTCAACTATTCCGTGCTGTTCTTTAGCTATCTTATACAGCGTAACCGCTATCGTACTCTCATCGTCCGGATGCGCTATGACAACCAGTACCCGGTTCTCGTGACCCACCGGCCGGGCGATAGCATTTTGACCCAAGATCGCTACCATCAAGAGCATCGCTGACAATATGATCCTTATTTTTGACATATTCTGTATAATCATCAATTGGAGGCGTGAGGACGGATTCGAACCGTCGTAAAGGGTTTTGCAGACCCCCGCCTGAGCCGCTCGGCCACTCCGCCTTATTATTTAGTTTCTCATTATTAATACCAGGTTTCCGTCAATGTTCAGGATATAAAATAGCTGAACCTTATGGAGTTTAATATTTCATCTGCCGGAACCACTGATGAATACGAACGGTCCACCTCGCTAAATATGATCCGTTTAACCGGATCAAGCACATAAATAGCAGGCAACACTTTCTTACTGCGTCCCGGATCATCCTCATTCCATGCCACATGGTTGGTAGTACAGATCCCAAAACTTTGCGCGAGCTTCATTTCCGGATCAAAATAAAAGTTGAGCGACAAACTGTTTATCCACCTGATCTCGTCCAGCGTATCTCCGGTGCCATCAGCAGTAACAATGATCAAATTGGCCCCAAGCGCATTGATTGCCTGCTGAAGCATGTTTAATTGCCCGAGTTGTTGCAGCGCGTGATCAATTTGGCCGGCAGTATAAAATCCGACAACAAGGGCCCGGCTCTGCAACTGCCTGTATAAATCCGACCTACCGGAACGATCTTCCCTGAATGTACGGTGCAGGTTTAGATTGTTCTCTTTGAGAGAAAAGCAGGGTAAAAAACTTCCTTTTTCCAATGGTGATACTTTAACCGGATTGCCAGGCAGCCCGATAACACCGGCGTTGTGATGACGGATAGCAGTATATGACAGATGCATAGTTATACTTTTGGCTCGGACTTGCTTTTTTTAATATCATTAACGTCCTGCCTGATCTCCTGGGCAACTTTTTTGATTTGTTGCAGTCCGTTCCTCAACCGGGTACCGGCGGCTTTATTTCCTGAATTGTAAAATTTTTCTGCGTCGGCTTCCAATGCAAGGACAGCCTTTTTTAATTGTGCGAATGAAGACATAAATTAAATTTTAGATAAATAGATTTCGTAGCGAATAACCGGGCAAGAGTAAGCTCAGGAACAACAATAGCCCTTAAAACAGGAAGCAGACAGCGGTAAAGAAGGAAGTAATTTGTGTTTTTGCATATTGTATATAATATCTATAGATTTACTATACATTGCAAATATAGAAAATTATTTATAATAACATATTATTAAAAAAAATCTGTTTTTTTATCCAGCTAACTATCTAACAAGCCAGTGAGCTCAAGAAGGAATTGCTACTGTTTAATCAGCTTTTTCAAACTTTGGGGCTACAAATTCCCATTCATGGATGTGTGCCTGCCGGTGTTCCTTTTTAACGATCTGATCAAAATAACCCGTGATATCGGCATGGACTGAAGCAATGTCATTTGCCTCAGCGGGGTCTTTATCCAGGTCATAGAGTTCCCATTTGGCTAAACTATCTTTTTTCATGTTTGATTTTACGCCCTTCCAGTGCCCATACCTGATAGCCAGCTGCCCGCCTTTTTCCGGGAACTCAAAATAAATATAAGGGCGCTGCTGCTGCCCGGGCTTGCCCAGCAAGGTAGGCAATAGTGAAATACCATCATTTTCGGGAGCTTTAATGCCCGCAATGGCAGCAAAGGTGGCCATCATATCAAACTGAACTGAAGCCAGGTCGCTCACTTTTCCTGCCGGGATCTTTCCGGGCCAGCGGGCGATGAAAGGCTCCCGGATGCCCCCTTCATAAAGGTCCTGCTTTTTTCCGCGCAGGTCACTGACACTGTTAAAATATTTAGTATCCGCACCGCCCACATCAAAGGTTGCACCATTATCGCTCGAAAACATGACAATGGTATTTTCATCAAGATTTAACTTTTTAAGCAAGGCAAAGATCTTCCCTATTTGCGTATCCATGTAAGTGATCATGGCTGCATAAGTTGCCCTCGGGTATAAGGTGGCTGCATATCCCTTTTCTCCGCGATAAGGTTTATCATCAAACTTGCCCAGGTACGGTTTCAATGCCTCCTTTGGTACCTGTAAGGATAAATGAGGAATTGTAAATGGCAGGTACAGGAAAAATTGCTTGCGCTGGTTCTTCCCAATAAAGTCAAGTGCCTTGGCCGATAAGCGGTCTATCGAATAATCTTTTCCTATAAAATAATTAAAGGCAGCGGTATCCGTTTCGTTTTCTTTGAGTTTGCGGTGTACAAAAATGCTGGAATTATGCAGGGTATCCCATTTACCGTTTTCCCATAAATGGGTGGGGTAATAGTTATGCGCCTGCTTTTGATCAAGGTAGCCATAAAAATAATCAAAGCCTTGTTTATTTGGATCGCCCGTGGTATTGCTCATACCCAGTCCCCATTTCCCTATCGCCCCGGTGGTATAACCGGCTTGTTTCAGCATGTGGCCAATGGTAAAAGTACCTTCGGGAAGCGGCATCTGTCCGCCTTCGGTGGCATCAGAGAAACCGCCAAATTCATAATTGCCCCTGATATAAGAATGGCCGCCATGCCGGCCGGTAAGCAGCATGCAGCGCGCCGGCGCACAAACCGGCGTGCTGGTATAATGCTGTGTAAAACGGATCCCTTCCCGCGCCATCTGATCTAAAAACGGTGTTTTTATCTTCTGCTGACCGTAAGAGCCCAGCTCGCCATAACCCAGATCATCTGCATAAATGTAAATGATATTAGGTTTTTTTTGAGCGTTAGCATTCAAGCAACAAAAGAACAGCAAAAATGCCAGCAGGCGGTGCAGCGGAAAAGGGATCTTCATAGGTTTTAAATTTAGTTTTCTGTTTGGCCGGGAAACTTGTCGAACAGTGCTTTCAGTTGTTTGGCAAGTTCAGGGTACTCATCAATAACATTAGTACGCTCGCTTGGATCGTAGGCTAAGTTAAAAAGTTCTGTTTTAGATTCCTGTACCTGTTTCACAATGCCGGTATTGGTATTGCTTCCTTTAATTTCCCGGTACTTCCAGTCGCCCTGCCTAACGGCTTCGCAGATACCGTTGTTCACATAATAAATTTCCCGGTGTTTAGGTTTAGTTTCTTTACCAAGCAACAGGCCCGATATGGATTGCCCATCGAGCGTACGGCCCTTAGGAAGTGGTGCATGAGCCCATTCGGCAAGAGTTGGCAATACGTCAAGATTACTGGTCATGCTGGTTAACGAGCCCGCAACGGTATGCCCTTTCCAGTAAACAATGAAAGGTTCACGTACGCCACCTTCATAACTGAGGCCTTTGCTGCCCCTGAAAACACCTGCGGTACCGGCATCCCAATGTTTGGTTGCGCCATCGCCGCTCATTCGTGATGGAAACTCTATCCATGGGCCATTATCACTTGAGAACATAAATATGGTATTATCAGCCAAACCTTGTTTTTCAAGTTCTTTCCAGATCTCGGCCAGGCTGGCATCCAGTTGCTCTACCACATCGCCAAGATGGCCACCATCCGAGCGGCCTTTGTTCTTTTTCGACGAGGCAAAAGCTACCGGTAAATGCGGCATATTATGAGCCAGGTACAGGAAAAACGGTTTCCCTTTTTTCTGGTCTTTAACATATCTTATTGCCTCGTTGGTATACAGGTCAACCAATGAAGAATCGGCAGGTTTGATAACCTCGGGCTTATGGTTACGGAATAGTTTTATTGTGGTATCGGTAACCACATATGGCGAGCGGTAATCATGGCTGTATAGCAACCCATAATAAGAATCGAAACCTTGTGCCATAGGGTGATTAAAAGCATTATGATCGCCAAGGTGCCATTTCCCGATCATTGCTGTGCGGTAACCAACACCTTTCAGCATTTCGGCAATGGTTACTTCCTGATCGGGCAAGCCAAGGGTTGAACCGGGCGAAAGCGGGTAAGGCACATTCATGCGGGAGGCATAACGACCGGTGAGTAAAGATGCCCGTGACGGCGAACAGGACGGACTTGTTACCACATAGTTGGTTTCCCTCACCCCTTTTAAGGCCATCTTATCTAAAAAAGGCGTTTTTATTACCGGGTTACCGTAGCAGCTCAGGTCTGAATACCCCATATCATCTGCCAGTACAAAAATAATATTAGGGCGCTGCTGTGCCTTTAAACCAGTCGTCAAAAACAACATCGCGGCAGCAAACAGCCATTTGCCCGCTCCTGAACTATTTACGTTTATAAACTTCCTATTTCGTTTCATGATCATTGGTTTACCAGTTAGGATTTTGTTTTAAGTTAGGATTGAGGTTGGTTTCTTTTTGTGGTATAGGCCACAGGTAATGCCTCGATTTATCAAACACCCGGTTAAAGGAAACTACCTGTACCGTGACCAGTTTATTGGTAGCATCAGGATAAGTGATACCATAAACAGGGCCCGTCATTACAGTTTCAGCAGTTTTCCAGCGGCGGATATCAAACAGGTGCAACCCTTCAAAAGCCAACTCAACCGTGCGCTCGTGGCGTACAATTTGCCTGAGCTGTTCCTGGCTTAAACCGGTTGCAATATTGGGCAGCTTAACATCGCTCCTGCCATTACGAACGGTATTGATAGCGTCATAAACAGATTGATCTATCTGGTTCAGCTCGATCTTGGCTTCGGCAAGGGTTAGCAACACTTCCGCGTAGCGCAATAAAATAATATTGATGCCGCTGTTTGAAGGGTTGGCATAATCCTCGGTATTGATGTATTTTTTAATGTTATAACCAGTGGTTGAAGCTATATACGTACTACCGATGGCATCTGCAGTACCACTGTTAGGCGCTGGTTTAAAGGCAATACCGCTGGGCAGTACATCGCCATCAACAAATACAGAAAACCTCAGCCTCGGGTCGCGATTGTCATAAGGGTGATAAGGGTCAAACCCGCTGCCCGCATCGTTAATATTCTTTCCTGCCGATGTTTCATAAGCATCAACCAGCGCTTTGGTAGGCACGTAATAACTTTGTGCATTCTTCTGGCTGTAAGGTGCCAGCAAGGCAAATACCCCGTTTGAATAGGAGTCTTTTAAAAACTGTTTATCCAGGATAACTTCCGAATTGTTTTCGGCCGCGTATTTAAACAGGTTTTGGTATGAACTGTACAAGGTGTAACCTTTAACCTGGTTTGCCGCGTCAACTGCAAGCTGGTAACGGCCTGCCCAAAGATCAGCCCTCGCCTTCAAAGCCCAGGCAGCGCCCGAGGTAACACGACCTTTATCGGCGGCTGCGTATGTGGCCGGTAAAAGGGCTGCGGCATCGCTTAATTCTTTGTCCACAAAATCCCATACCTGGCTTACGGGCGTGCGGGTAACCTGCTGCCCTTCGGCAATGGTTAGCGTTTTGGTGACCAGCGGCACATCGCCAAAAAAGCCGGCCAGTTTAATATACTGATAAGCCCGAAGCACTTTAGCCTCGCCTTTAAACCGGTTAATGAGGGTGGTATTGGTTGATGAAACCGTAGCGATATTTTGGAGGAAATAGTTGGTTGCCTGGATGCCGGTGTATGCGGCCGACCATTCATTATAGATCTTCGCGTTAGCAATGTCATAGGTGCCTAATTCGATGAAGGCCTGTGTATCAAAGTTCTGGTTGGTATGTGCAATATCCGACAAGGCATCCCAGGTAAAAATGCTTGTTCCGTCGAGGTCTGTATACAAAGCATTATCGGCAAGCAAGGCGTCGCTTTCTGTCTTCCAGAAGATATTAGATGATACCCGGTCGTTAGGTACGGAGTCCAAAAGGTTTTTACGGCACGACGAAAGGCCGCCTGCCAGTATCAATGCAAATAGATATTTATATGTTGAATGTTTCATGACGTTTAATTTTGATGGGTGTTTAAAACTGAACATTGATACCAGCTGTATAAAGTGACGTTTGCGGGTAATAAGTAGCCCTGCCTGATTCTACTTCAGGGTCAAGCTTCCATTCGTTCAGCTTGGAAAAAGTAAGCAGGTTTGTAGCTGACATATAGAACCTGATCCGGCTTAAGTGCAGCTTACTAACGGTTTCTTTTGGCAGACTGTAACCCAGCTGAATATTTTTAAGGCGCAGGTATGATCCGTTGATGATCAGCCTGTCGGACGTGGCTACGTTACGCAGATCAAACTTGATTGGCCGCGGAAAACGCGCGCCTGTATTATCAGGCGTCCAGTAGTTATTGGTGTATATTGACGCGGTAAAACCTTCCTGGTTGCCCATCTCTGCCAGGGCACCAGATAAGCGGGTATCCACTTTCGCCACTCCCTGGAACAGGAAGTTAAGATCGAAATTCTTGTAAGCGAAGTCGCTGCTCAGCCCAAAGGTATATTTAGGGAAAGGGTTACCGATAGCGGTCATGTCATTGGCATCAATTTTACCGTCATGGTTCAGGTCTACATATTTTACATCACCGGGTTTAGAGTTGGCTGCGTAAGTTGGATAGCTGTTCACCTCGGCCTGGGACTGGAATAAGCCGTCGGTTTTATAACCCCACAGAGTATTAACCGGTAAACCAACTTTTACAATATACCGCGGGTCGATATCCGAGCCGGTGATGTAAGGCCCGGTGCCTTTCAGGTCGAGCACTTTATTTTGGTTAATGGTGAGGTTGGCGTTAATATTATACCTGAAACCCGATTCACCGCCATGATACCCTACACTAAACTCGAAACCTTTATTTTCAACCGAGCCGGCATTTTGCGGAGGCGCATTAAGGCCAACAGTTGCGGGGATCCCCAGGTTCAGCAAAATATCATTGGTTACTTTGCGGTAATAATCGGCGGTTACGCTTAAGCGGTTATTTAAAAAGCTTGCATCCAGACCCAAGTCAAGCTGGGTGGTTGATTCCCAACCCAGGTTTGTATTGGCCAGTGTTGACTGACGGTAACCCGCTACAGAAGCGCCGCCAAAGGTGT
>NZ_DASVOB010000493.1:0-1991 GCF_036383575.1 Mucilaginibacter sp. | reverse complement strand
GCCCTGCTATTTCCTACTATGCGTATTTATGTATTATCAGTTCCACCTCAATGCAAACTGGTTTAGCGCTATGTTTAGCACCATGGTACAGCTGGAAAAAGTACCTTATATCGATTATATCGGTCCGCTGGTATTGTTCATATTGCCTATGGTTTGCTTCATTATTAACCTGCTTTCCATTATTCATGTACAGGTTAGGCAACTGGATCCCGAAAAGCGCAAAGTACGGGAGATGAACATCAGCATCAGGTTAAAACTGTGGAATATTGTGCTGATCCTCATCAGCCTTGCCATCATGCTCCTGTTCATCAATTTCGCCATGACAGAAAACATATCCATTAAAAACTAATCATCATGAAATTAAACTGGTTTACCCGCAAAGGGATCATCTACCTGCCTGTATCCATCATTGGCTGGGTTATACTTGCCATCGCGTTTGCTTATGCCGTTTTTACTTTTGTCGATATCGATAAACGCTCCCATTCAGTAAGTGATACGCTCATCAATTTTGTATTCAACCTGCTTTTAATTGGGTTGGTGTATACGCTAATCGCTTATTTTACTGAGAAAAAACCAGTGCAGGATGCGCTTTAAAAATAAACAAGCCTCAATCGGAGCCGAGCCTTACGAAGTTTTGGAAACTTCGTAAGGCTATTAAAACCACAACCCACTGTTAATAAAAAAACTAAATGTGGAAATTTTTAAATTTGGCTTTCATTTATTGAAAATAATCCCTATACTTGCAATCCGATTTTTACGGGCTAAAAATCGCATTAAGAGCTTAAAATCATGGATTTAGTAAAATTTGTTGAAGAGCAATCAGTAGAAAAAAAGCAGCTTCCATCCTTCAAAGCTGGTGATACTGTAAGTGTTCACTATAAAATCAGAGAAGGAAATAAAGAACGCGTTCAGGTTTACCAAGGTGTGGTAATTCAGCGTAACAGCGTTGGTGTTAGCGAAACTTTTACTGTGCGTAAAGTATCAAATGGCATTGGCGTTGAGCGTATCTTCCCTGTTAACTCTCCAAACATCGATAAGATCGAAGTTAACAGCGTTGGTAAAGTTCGTCGTTCTAAATTGTACTACCTGCGTGCCCTTACCGGTAAAGCAGCTCGTATCAAATCAAAACGCGTTTAATTTACCCAACCGCTTAGCGGTATATAAAATATTAAAAGGCCTTTCTGAAGTAATTTCGGTAAGGCCTTTTGCTATACGATGGTTTTTGGAATAGCCTTTATATAAGCTATTGATTTTCAAAGAACAAGACACGTATAACGGACTGCCGCGGGTTTATAACCCGTGGTAACCATGACTTAAGCTTCCAGCTTAAGATATAGATGATTTGAAGCTGAAAGCTTCAATAGTGTTGAATCACGGGTTACGCTATCGCTAAACCCGCGACAGAGAAGAGAAAAAGAAAAACGACAAACTGGCTCAATAAAAGGCCGAAAACAACTCAACCCACCTTTCAGAGCTTGATAGTTTTAATTGTTGGGCCGTCTTCCCAAACACAAAGCACCTTGCTATCAGGTAATATTACCGTCTTTAAATAACTTCCCTTACCCACATACGTTTCTTTGTTGGTTTGTACGTTTTTATATGTTAAACGCCCTCCGTCTCCCATTGCAACAAGAATCTGATTTTTATCAGCGCTGATACTGCAATCCCTTCCTTTACCCAGCTCCTTTTCATTTTGCCCGGGTGTGCAATAATAAACTACTCCCTTTCGCTGCCAGGTTGTATTAATGGTATTATCGGCATTGAAATCTAATCCGCCGCCATCCATTGTACAGCTATTCATCTTCCAGGTATCATTTCCCAATTTAGTTGCCTTATTGAACGTTTTACCTTTATCGGTAGATGTAGCCAGGTAAAGGTCACGCGAGCCGTTTAACCAATTCCGGAACATAATGGCAACATTGCCACCCTTAACAGCAATACCTGGCCTGCAACATTCGCAAACATGCCCATCGGGCGACCGGTAAACCAAT
>NZ_DASVOB010000492.1:0-5408 GCF_036383575.1 Mucilaginibacter sp. | reverse complement strand
GGTCAATCCTTTAGGCACGGAGCTGTGCGGCAGGTTTGGCAGCAACACCAGCTTTTGGTATAATTCCTCTTCGGTTATGGTAAGTATGTCGCCAAGTTTCTTGATCTCTTCTTTCCAGGCTCCTGTTTTGCCTTTAAGGCCTTCGGCTTCTTCTTTTTTACCGGCGCGCATCAGCTCGCCAATTTGTTTTGCAGCTGCATTGGCCTCGGCCGAAACATTATCCATACTGGTTTGAGTGGAGCGGCGTTTGTCGTCCAGTTCAATTATTTCATCAACCAGTTGGGGCTGTTTAAAATTTTTTACAGCCAAACGTTCCAAAACCTGTTCCCGGTTATCACGGATATAACTAACTTGCAGCATTATTTTATTTTTTAGGCAAAGATATAATCAGTTGGCAGTTTGTAGTGTGCAGTTTGCAGTTTTTTATTTAGATACGTTTTGTAAATAATCGCGCTATAAATAAAACGACATAAATGTTCACAGCAAACTAATAACTACTGAATTTCACTGCCTACTGCAAACTAATAACTGCAAACTAAAAAATGTCCGGCAAACTATATTTAGTCCCCACCCCGATAGGCAATTTGGAGGATATGACATTCAGGGCTATCCGCGTGCTAAAGGAAGTGGATCTGATACTGGCTGAAGATACCCGCACTTCTGCCCCGATGTTGAAGCACTTCGAGATCCATCAAAAAGTATTTGCGCATCATCAGCATAACGAGCATCAATCAAGCAACGAGATCATTAAATTTTTGCTGCAAGGGAAAAATATCGCGCTCATTTCGGATGCCGGTACACCGGCTATTTCCGACCCCGGTTTTTTTCTTGTTCGCGAAGCTTTGAAGTTTAACATTGCTGTCGAATGCCTGCCGGGCGCCACGGCTTTTGTACCGGCACTGGTTAACTCCGGCTTCCCTACCGATAAGTTTTGTTTCGAGGGGTTTTTACCGTTGAAAAAAGGCCGCCAAACCCGGTATAAGTTTTTGGCCGAAGAAGAGCGGACTATCATACTATATGAGTCGCCCCACCGTTTGTTAAAAACGCTGGATGAAATGGCAACATATTTTGGTGCCGACAGACAGATCTCGGTATCGCGCGAGCTTACCAAAATGTTTGAAGAAACCGTGCGGGGTTCTGTGATTGAAGTAAAACAGTACTTTGAAACGCACCCCATGAAAGGTGAATTTGTAATGTGTGTTGCCGGGGCGGCGGCTAAACCTGCAAAGGGGAAGTATGACAGGGATGAGGAGGAAGAGTAGTTTATTGCAAGCTCTCCTGTATGTCATTGCGAGGTACGAAGCAATCGCATGCTATACAGGGCGGCCTTGCTTCCCTGCGATTGCCGCGCTGCGCTCGCAATGACATAGTTTCATACGTGATCTATTAATAAAAATATAAACCCGTCATAGCGAGGCACCTCGTAATGACAGGTGAGGATAATACCCTACATGAAAAAAAACCTACCATTAGCCATACTATCAGGCTTACTTTTGTGGATAGCCTGGCCTCCTACCCCTTATACTACGTTTTTGCTTTTTATAGGCTTGGTGCCTATGCTGCTGGCTATTGAAAACATTATTAAAGACGACAAGCCCAAAAAAGGAAAGCGGGTGTTTAACGTAACTTTCATAGGCTTTTTTATCTGGAATTCATTATCCGTTTACTGGGTTTACAATGCGCTTAAAATAGTTGGTGAAGTTGTCGCTATTCCTATCACGCTTATACCCTATTCGCTTGGCCCATTGCTTATGGCAGCCGCTTTTTGGTTATATTATCGTTTAAGACTGGTTGCTCCCCGCTGGGTCGCACTCATTGGCTTGGTCTGCTTCTGGGTCGGTTATGAATACCTGCACCAAAGCTGGGACCTATACTTCCCCTGGATGACACTTGGTAACGGCTTTGCCGTAGCCCATCAGTGGATTCAATGGTATGAATATACCGGCGTATATGGTGGCACTATCTGGATCTGGATAGTGAATATCCTGGCTTTTTTAATATATACCGGCTTACGCGAGGCTCAAACCAAACGCCAAAGAATGGTACTGATCACAACGCTTGCATTTGCTATAATAGCCCCTCTGGGTTATTCGTTATCGGTTTATCATAATTATGTAGAAGAGGTAAACCCCTCAAACGTGGTTGTTGCCCAGCCCAATATCGACCCTTACGAGAAAGATGGCACTATCCCTCCGGCCTTGCAACTTGATATCCTCATCCACCTTTCGAGACAGGTGGCACAACCCAATACCGAATTTTTTATCTGGCCCGAAACAGCCATTCCTGCTCCTGTCTATATCGATGAAGAGCAAATAGGGCAAAACAACTTCATTAAACAGGCCCAGTTTTTTTTACGCAAGTATCCAAATGGCAACCTGATTACCGGTGCCGAAACATTCAGGCTATATAACAACAGGGCTACTCCAACGGCAGTCCCTTCACCATGGGGCGGCGATCAGTTCGCTGATTTTTACAGCACTGCCCTTAATATTGAAAATGGCGACCGGATCCAGACCTACCACAAATCGCGGTTAGTCCCCGGAGCCGAATCATTGCCTTTTGGCGATGCACTTTCATTCCTAAAACCCGTATTTGAACACTTGGGTGGCGCCACGGGTAATTATGCGCCCGAAAAGGATGCAAAAGTGCTTTACTCCCAAAGTGGTATCGGCGTTGATCCGGTTATCTGCTATGAATCAATATGGGGGGGCTATATTGCCCGCTCGGTTAAAAAAGGAGCGCAATTTATTGCCATTATCACTAATGATGGCTGGTGGGAAAACACCTCGGGTAAAGACCAGCATTTAGACTATGCTAAACTTCGCGCCATCGAAACCCGCCGCTGGGTTTGCCAATCAGCCAATACCGGCATCTCCGGGTTTATTAACCAACGTGGGGATGTTGTAAAACATACCGAATGGTGGGTTAAAACCGCCATTAAACAGGACATCAACCTCAACAGCGAACTTACGTTCTACGTTAAACACGGCGATTATATCCCGCAAACGGGAAGTGTGCTGGCAGGTGTAGGAATTTTATTTTTAGTGGGAGTGAGATTGAGAAAGAAACAAACGCTAACTGCTTAAATAATCAACCAAGCTTGTTAATCAAGTACCGAAAGCGTAGTTTGTATAATATCGTCAAAAAAGGCTTTTTCCGTATTCGACTTGGCAGATACCTGCATGCCTTTTACGGTATTAAAAATGGAACGGCTTAATGCCAGGGCATCTTTCGAATTACTGATTTCGCCGCTTTCCTGCCCCTTTTTGATGGCGCGCAGAACAGCATTTTCAAACAGTTGCTCATTCCGGCATATCATATCATTTACTTCGGCATCGAGCGATGCCAGTTCAATCTCGGCATTTACCATGAAACAGCCTTTACGCTGTTCATCATTTAACAGATCGCGCATGGTAAGCTCCAGAAGCTTTTTTATTGCTTCTTTTGCCGACGCGCTATTATTTATAATATCGCACATCTGGCTGCCCCCAGCCTGCTGATAACTATCCAGGGCCTTAATATATAAAGCGTGCTTATCGCCAAAAGTATCGTACAGGCTTGAACGGCTTATGCCCAGGCCGTCTACAAGGTCCTGCATTGAGGTACCATTGTAGCCTTTATGCCAAAAAATGCAAACGGCTTTGCTCAACACCTCGGCTTCATCAAAATCTTTACCTCTTGCCATAACAGAAAAGCTTTACCCGTTTTGTGGGCAAAGCTATTCATTTTTAATTAATTGTTTAATCTTATACTGTACCCGTTTATCTTACCGGGCTTTGCCTGTATAATTATCTTATACCACCGCTTGCAATGATAATTTCGCCGGTCAACCAACGTGAATCATCAGATGCCAGGAACACCGCTATCGGTGCAATATCATCCGGCTGACCGATACGGCCAAGCGGTGTAGTTTTTTCTATCTCGGTTTGGAAATCACTGCCAATAAAGCCAGCTGTATGTGCACCTTCGGTTTCAACCATGCCGGGATTGATTGCATTTACACGGATCTTTTTAGATCCAAGCTCTTTCGATAATACCTGTGTAATAGAATCCACTGCGCCCTTAGTTCCGGTATAAATAGCACTATGCGGAGGGGTGATACGTGTTACAGTTGAGCTTATATTGATCACACTGCCACCCTTATCGCCAAAGCTGGCTACGGCACCTTTGGTTGCTAATAATAAACCAAGCACGTTGATGTTAAACTGGCGGTGAAACTCTTCTTCAGTTACAGCTTCAATAGGTGTGAATTGGTATACACCAGCGTTATTCACCAGGATATCAGCTGCGCCATAAGCTTCGTGGGTTTCAGCAAAAATACGGTCTACGTCCGCACTTTTTGACACATCGCCCTGTACCGCTATAGCTTTACCGCCATTGCCGGTGATATCGGCTACTACTTTTTCTGCGCCTGCTTTGTCTGATGCATAATTAACAACTACAGCTGCTCCTTCTGCTGCCAACCCTCTTGCTATTTCAGCACCAATACCTTTTGATGCCCCTGTCACAACTGCTACTTTGTTCTCTAATTTTTTCATTTTCTGGAAGATTAATTTAATTTTGGAATAATCGTTCCGCAAATGTATATTCATTCAGGAACAATCGTTCCTGAATTATTTTTTATTATTCTGGGATGACAAATGAGATAACAATATTATGTCCTCTTAGAACTCTTTCTGAGGTTAAGTTAACCCACAAAATCAATAGCAAATTGGTAATGCGTGTGAGTTGAACCCCTCTGGGGTTCGGGTCGGGGTGTGATGTTATTCCTACAAACCTTTTCCCCCTCTGGGGGATTCTTACAATTTAATAAACAGGCATTAATTGAGCTGTACGTAAGGACGGGTGCACCAGAGGTGCAAAAGGTTTGTAGCATGCAAAATTGAAGCCCCCCTTTGCCCCAGAGGGGCAAAACAAAACACCTTGTTGATTAAATTTTGTGAGTTATAAACCCGCAGAATACCCTGGGAGATCTTAAGAAACGCGGTACAACGAATAGTTCTTAAAACGATTCACTTAAGCCCTACTCTTCCGTTGCCATTTCATTCCTTTTCAGGATAAAGGCCATCAGGTCATTTATAGGGTGTTTGATGATCTTGCCGGTTTTTACGCCGTGGAGGTGGCATAAGGAGATCAACTCTTCAGAAAAAGAATAAGCTATAGAGCCAACAAAGTGGCATTTGTATTTATGGTATTCGGGGTATGATTTGATATTGCTTTCAATAAACTCAACCAAACCATCAACCAGCATGGAGTGTCCGTATTCGGTAGTTTTTATTTCACTTACAAACTTACTGAACGATGCCAGGTAAGTGTTGGCATTGGGCCTTTGATATACATTTTTGATCACGATCTCCTTGTTAAGGTGGTAGGCCTTATCAAATTTCTGACTGATATCATGCGGCATG
>NZ_DASVOB010000491.1:0-2337 GCF_036383575.1 Mucilaginibacter sp. | reverse complement strand
ATTAGCCTACGATTTATTGATTAATATTACCCAACAATATCTTATATCGGATAACATATCTCCCCTCAACAGCAAAAATTTCCGCGTCGTAAAGGATGTCAGTGTAATTTGGCATGGCTTTAGATTAAATCACTTATTTTCTATCCTAATTTCATTAAAATCAATAGCGCCTTCTATATCTATTACAATTTCCTTACTTAAATATGCAGGGGCATCGCTTAGATAGCCAACTGCGTAATATTTGCTGTGCTCCTTTATTATTTTAAGTATCCCGCCTTTCTGTTTTGAAACAATTGCAGGAAGGGGATCATTCATTCTTTTACTGTTACAAACAAATAGAAACGATTTATCCGGCTTCGCACCATAAAGCAGTTGTATCTTTTGCATAGGATATACTTTTATGCTTTTATAAACAAGGGTATCATTCTTATAAACAGCATCCTGCGCCGATACTACGCCTATCTGTAAAAATGCAAAGCCCAATAAAATGATTACTTTTTTCATGATATGTGAATAGATGTTTGGTTTATCGAATATACTAATACTTTAAATCTCATTAGAAAGCTTCTTATAAAAACAAACCCACCGTATAAGCTGTCATTACAATGGCTTTTTGTATTTTTACCGCCTCATTGTATTTATGGAAAATAAACCCATAGCCCGTACGCTTCGTTTACTCTCGCAACTCATGGAACTCCATGAGGTTAATCCGTTCAAGATCAAATCGGTAGCTAATGCAGCTTTTAAGGTCGACAAGCTCCCCTTCCCTATCGCCGGCAAAAAACTGGACGAACTGGAAAAGATCGACGGTATAGGCAAAAGCATAGCCGGCAAAGTGGCCGAACTGCTTGAAACCGGTACCATGACCGAACTACAGGAAATGCTGGATAAAACCCCTGCCGGCGTGGTTGAAATGATGGGCATTAAAGGGATCGGTCCTAAAAAGGTGGCCATTATCTGGAAAGAGCTGGGCATTGAAAATACCGGTGAGCTTTTTTATGCCTGCAATGAAAACCGCCTGATCGAGGCCAAAGGTTTCGGTCTTAAAACACAGGAGGAGATCCGCAAGGCAATCGAGTTTAGGATGGCGAGCAACGGTAAATTCCTTTTTGCCCAGGTTGAGAAGGAAGCCAATGAGCTGATGGATGAGGTAAAAGCCATTTTCCCGGATGCCTTAAAACATTTTGCCGGCGAATTCAGGCGTTTGAACGAGATCATTACCGAAATTGTGATTGTGGTGGGCAGTATTAACCATGATGTTGCCTATGAAGCACTCGCAAACTCCAAAATACTTTGCAACGTAAGTAAAAATAAAAACCACATCCAGGGCGAGCTTCAAAATGGTTTGCTGGTAGATATTGTTTGTGTTGACAAAGCCGATTATTACAGGGAACTGTTTGTCAATACCGGTACTGACGACCATGTACAGGCCGTTTTCGACAGGATCAATGTACCTGTTGAACAGCCCGAAAGTGAAGAGATGATCTACACAAAAGCCGGTTTGGCCTGGATGCAACCCGAATTGCGCGAGGGTACCTTGTTTATTGAAAAAGCCGAAAAGAACGAACTACCAACCCTGATCAACTGGCACGACCTGAAAGGTACGCTACACAACCACAGCACCTGGAGCGATGGGGTAAACAGCATTGAAGAAATGGCCCTGTACTGCCGTGATACTTTGAAACTGGAATACCTGGGCATGTGCGATCATAGCAAAAGCGCCTTTTATGCCAAGGGGCTGAGTATTGAGCGTGTACTGCAACAACATGAAGAAATTGACGCCCTGAATAAAAAGCTTGATGGCTTCCACATCTTTAAAGGTATTGAATCGGATATTTTATATGATGGCTCGCTTGATTATCCGGAAGAGATCCTGCAAAAGTTTGATTTCATTGTAGCTTCCGTGCACTCTATCCTTAAAATGGATGAAGAAAAAGCTACTTCAAGACTTATTACCGCCATTGAAAACCCATATACAACTATATTAGGGCACCCTACCGGCAGGCTTTTGCTAAGCCGCAGCGGGTATCCTATTAACTATAAAAAAGTGATAGACGCCTGCGCGGCCAACAATGTAGTTATCGAGATCAACGCCAACCCATTACGGCTCGACCTTGACTGGCGCTGGCACCAATATGCTTTGGATAAAGGCGTGATGCTTTCCATAAACCCGGATGCCCACCGCATTGAGGGCTTTACAGATATGCACTACGGCATCCTTGCAGCCCGTAAAGGCGGCTTATATAAAGAGATGTGCATGAATGCCATGTCGTTGACAGAAATCACGAAAGCGTTTGCTGCAAAGAGAGGTTAGAGATTGGAGATCAGAGGTTAGCA
>NZ_DASVOB010000490.1:0-3425 GCF_036383575.1 Mucilaginibacter sp. | reverse complement strand
TGTTTGTCGTTTTTCAAGTCAACAAAGTATGAAGTTGGCTCGATAGCGTCATTGATTGAAGTGTTAGCCTGGTAAACGATAACTTCGCCTACTTCGTAACCTTTGTATTCGTTGCTGATTTGTTTAAGGGCTTTTGCAGGGATAGCTTTGTTGTCAACACGTTGAGTTACACCTAAAAATTCACCTTGCAGGTTGTAGAAAGCAGTTTTTTGAACGCCATCAACAGTGAAAGTAGCTTTTTGAACGTTTTTAGTTACAGTCCAGTTAACGTTAGTTGCTTCAGTGAAATCAGCAGTAAAGCCGTGTAAAGCAATGTAAGAAACGTTTGTACCACCGTCAGATTTTTTGCCACCATCGGCGAAAGCGTTAACGGTAAATAATGCTGCGGTTGCTATTGTTAAAAATATCTTTTTCATGTTCGTTTAAATTTTAAATCCATAACAAAAGTAAGGCGTTCTTATTAATATGTCAAATTTTTAGAAACTTTTATGAATATTTAATAATTATAGCCTTTTATAGCCTCAAAATTTAAATTTTGTCAATGACCTTAGTGTATATTTTACAATATCTAAAAGAAAAAACGCCAATTAATGGCGTTTTTTCTTTGCTAAACCGATTTATGTTGTCATAAAAATGTCATTTACCCGTTATCGGCGAAGCCCGGGTACAAAGTCATGCCCCCATCTGCAAAAATTGTTACCCCGGTAACGTAATCCGACTCGTCTGAGGCCAGCCAAACCGCCAGTTTCCCGATATCATCAGGCTGACCGATCCGGTTGTAAGGAATGAGCGTCAGTAGTTTATCCAGCGCTTCGGGGGTATCCCAGGCTTCTTTATTAATAGGTGTTTGTATAGCACCCGGCCCTATGCCATTTACCCTGATCTTATGCGGGGCAAGCTCCTGGGCTATACTTTTCATAAACATCATGATCCCGCCTTTGCTGGCCGCATAGTTAACATGGCCTGCCCATGGGATAACTTCATGCACACTGCTCATACAAATGATTTTGCCCGCAGCCTTGCTTTTTTCTTCAACCACGCCCCTTTTTATAAATTCTTTGGCGGCTTCCCGGGCACAAAGAAACTGGCCGGTAAGGTTAATACTGATCACTTTATTCCAGTCGTCAAGTGTCATATCAATAAATTTGGAGTCTTTTTGCAGACCTGCATTATTTACCAAAATATCAACGGTGCCATATTGCTTAAATATTTCGGCAAACATGGCTTTTACCTCATCTTCATGGCTCACATCAGCCTGGAATGCAAATGCCTCACCGCCAAATGCCCTGATCTGGCTAACCACATCATCGGCTGCAGTTTTATTATGGGCATAGTTAATAAGCAGTTTGGCTCCGGCAGCAGCCATTGCCAATGCCACACCTTTGCCAATGCCACTATCGGCACCGGTTATTAATGCCGCTTGTCCTTTTAATAGTTGGGAGTTATTGCTCATAGATAAACGTTTTTGTGTTTAAGATAAGCAATTGAATTGAGAGAGAAATTGTTTTTGTCTGAACCGGGATTTGGGGAGATTTTTCAGATTCCCGGATTTTGAATATCAAATTATAAAATCTGATATTCCGTTAATCCGGTAAATCCAATAAATCCTGGTTCAGAAAAAAAGCCGTTTACAACGCCTTTATATAATCATGAAACATATACAAGGCTTTCTTTTTATCCGCTGTTAAATCATAATCTATCTTCACCATCAGGTAATCAACCAAATCGAAATCATCGCGCATGGTTAACTCTTTAAACAGATCTTCGCGGTGGTCAAGGCCGTATTTTAACGACTCGTTAAACTCGTCCATAAATTCCTGCGGGATAGGCTTGTTGGCTATCCAGGCTGCAAAGGTGAATGGCAGACCGGTCATTTTTTGCCACTCTTCGGCAAGGTCGTAAACGTATTTGTATTGTTGCTTTTTACCGAAGGTGCGGTCGCCTATTTGTACAAAGGCGGTTTGTTCATCTGTTGATTGAGCATAATCCGGCGCATTGGTCACCTGATCCGGGTTCACCTGCCAGTGGTTTTTCAAAAGTACGCGGGCCAGGTTATTTGATGAACGCGACTGCGGATCCAACTGGATAGTGGTTACATCCTTAATATCGCAATTACTAAAAATAAAAACTGAATTAACAGCTCCGATAGCACCAATGCAATAATCAGAAACAATTTCCCATTGCGGCAGACTTAGCGCAGCTGCAACCGGGATGAGGCCGATATCAACCACATCGTCAATTAGCTTTTGGGCGCAATCTGCCGGGATATCAAGGCTCAGGTCTATTTTATTAATGATGTCGGTATGCTGGATGCCGTATAAAAAGGGTTTGGTGTTAGTGTAGCTTACTGCTGATATTCTGATCTTGTTCACAAATGCGCTATTTCTTTTCTTCGGAATTTTTTAGATGTTCGGCGTTATTAAAGTCGATGATCTCAAACTTTTCGCCATTGTAGGTTACCTTATACAGTACCAGGTTTTGATGCGGGAAGGTATCCATTTCGGATAAGGGCTTGTTGGTAAGGATACAAAGCAACAGGCGTAAAGCGCGGCCGTGCATGCAAATAAGCACGTTTTTTTCTTCGGAATGGCTCATGATCACCTCCATAGCCTCACGCTGGCGCACCTCAACCTCAACAGGACTTTCGCCACCTTCAAATTTACTGTCGAGTTTGCCATCCAGCCAGTCACGCATGATCTGCAGGAAAGCTGCTTTATTATCGGTAGTTGGCGCCTGACCTTCATGAATGCCCCAGGCCAGCTCATCCAAACCCGAAAGTTTTTCATAAGGGATGCCGAGATCAATAAAAGGCTGAATACTTTGCTGGGTGCGCTTTAGTGCTGATATGTAAATCTTATCGAACGGAACGGTTTTATAAGCCTCAAAAAACTGGCAAGCCTGTTTGCTCCCTTCGGCATTTAAATCGGTATCCACCCCGCGACCTTGTATAATACCAAGTTTGTTATACTCAGTTTGGCCGTGGCGTACTATATATAAGGTTTTTTGTACCATTTTTTTGAGCTGAAAGCTAAAAGCCGAAGGCCGAAAGCTTTCTTACTTTTTGAATAATTTTGTTTTTGCTTTAAGCTTTCAGCCTTTGGCTTTTAGCTTAAAAAAACTTAGTTAATTACCGGTAACTTGTAATACTGGGGTTTCGGCTCGTCGCCAAATTCAACGTTGGTATAATCTGTTACTACATTATATAATGTATCACGTTCGATAGGCTGGCGGCCTACATGTTTAATTAACTCTACCAGTTGTTTGGTGCTCATGCCCGGATGCTGTTCTTCGGCACCGGCCATTGAGTAGATCTTGGTAGTATCGTCCAATGTGCCATCGATATCATCAACACCGAAGTTAAGCGAAAGTTGAGCCGTTGTACGGCTGATCATTGCCCAGTAGGCTTTGATGTGGTCGAAATTATC
>NZ_DASVOB010000489.1:0-8469 GCF_036383575.1 Mucilaginibacter sp. | reverse complement strand
GGCATCCCTCAGCTGTTTCAGGTAACCTGCTATTGCATCAATCTGGGCCAGCCATTTCTTGTTCAAATCAGTATTGGGTGTTGTCAGCTCCTTCCATTGCGCATCGGTAAGTTTCCCCTGGATGCTTTGTTTCCAATCATATGGAGGGTTGTCTAACGGGCGTCCCTGGTGCCACATGAGTGTTACCAGATAGCCATCCTGCCATTTCTGCTTAGCTTCATTAACCAGGTCCTGCCCCAGGTCTTTATCTCCCCAAAGCATGAAATCTGAACCCCACACAGCTGGATAATGTCCTGTAATTGCTTTGGCACTGTCTGAAAAAACGTCACGGTCACTGTTATAGTTTTGCTGCCCTGATAAAATATGCTTACCTTTTATACTATAAAGGAAGTTGAGCAATTTATTTACTTCAGGCGATGCTTCTTTATTTACGGGTTTAAAACTCTGTGCTAATGCCATGAAAGGCAATGATATAATCAAGGCAAGAGAAAGCAGTTTTTTCATTTTAATTAAATACAAATTTGAGTTAGCGGCGTAAAATGGCTGTGTTCAAAAATAAATAAAAAGCGTAGCCCTTTATGGTATGGCTATTGCTATTCGTATGCAATATTTAACTATCTTTCGTATATATGATACCTATCCTCTTTAGGAAACACGTTATCCCGATTATACTTTCCACGTGTTTTGTGCTACTATTTGTATTTCAGAGCTGCAAAAAAAAGCATGAAATGATTGCTGAAGACATGTTCAGGATCACACAAAATGAGATTTTCAAAAAGGCCGACACTGAAGAATACATCCCCGTATTCAAAAGAGTATTCGCAAAATACAGGTCTAAAACAGCCAACCCACTTGTTATCGAATCATTTTTTAAAAAGAACGACTATCAGCCAATCTTAGTAATAAACCACCTAAACAACGGCGACCTCGAAGCCTTGCCGGAATACCTTGATAAGATCAACGAGCATGGTCTTGACCCAGCGATATATCCATCGACAGAGATCAAAGCGCTTGTTGCTAAACTCAAAGACAAAACAGCGATCACAAGCATTGATGAAGCATATGAAACTGTTGCTAAACTCGAAATTTTAGCCGCCGGGGCATTCGTAAAATATTCCAATGCATTACAGTACGGGGTCATTAATCCTAAAAAGATCTATTCAAGATATTTTATGGCCACCCGCAGGCCCGACAGCACAACCATGCTTGCTACTTTAAGCAGAGGGGATTACAAAACGTTTCTTGATAGCATCCAGCCTAAAAACCCACAGTATTTAGCCTTACAGAAGGCATACAGGGACAGCGTTACAATTGAAGGTCTTTCGAAAGAAGAAAGCAAACGTTATTTTTTAGTTAGCCTTGAGCGCTTACGCTGGCGGAATAAGCCCTACGAACCCAAATATGTGATCGTAAATATCCCCGATTTCAGGCTTGATGTTATGGAGGATGGCAAATCGGTTTTAAATATGAAGGTTTGCGTTGGCCAGGGGCGTAATATGGAAAATCAAAACACATTGGAGCATTTTGACGATACCGCCCGGGCAGATAAACCGTTCCCGCGCGAAACGCCGATATTAAACAGTGTGATCCATAGCGTGGAAGTAAACCCGGTTTGGAACATTCCGCGCAGTATCGCAACTAAAGAGATCATTGTTGAAGCTGCAGATGACCGTTTTTACCTGGCGAATAAAAACATCGATGTGTTTAAAGATGGCAAAAGGATAGCCGACCCGGAAACGATAGATTGGACACAGGTAACCCCTGATAACCTTGAATACGAATTTAAACAGCGCCCCGGCGAAGATAACTCGTTAGGTAAGATCAAATTCCTGTTCAAAAACCGCAGCAGCGTTTACCTGCACGATACGCCTAATAAAGCCGCATTCCATAAAACAATGAGAGCGGTGAGCCATGGCTGCGTGCGCCTGGGCGATCCCCTCGGCCTGGCAAAGAATCTATTTGGCGAAGGCGCTGATATCGACACCATTGCAAATGATATGATAGCGAATAAACCGGAGCCAACCAATATCGGCTTACCAAAGAAAACGCCTATTTACATCACCTACGTAACCTGTTGGGCCGATGAAAATGGTGCTATCCAATACCGCCCTGATGTTTACGGCTTGGATATTGTACTTTACGCACACCTGCAAAACTTTTTGGCAAAATAACAAAAAAATAGCCCGGCAAACTTTTAAGTAAGCCGGGCTTCATGATTTGGTTTATAGTTGGGGTTGGATTTAAAACTTAGCAAAATTGAATGAGGTGTCAGCGCTCGCCATTAAGTTAAGCGGCCCTGCCTCATCCAGGTATTTTGAATAGTACGACTCATCGTTTCCGCTAATAAAGAAAACGGTTTTGCCGGCAATAGTACTGATAACTTTATTGATCACCTTTGGCGATACTGCAGGGCAACCAAAGCTTCTGCCTATGTATCCCTGTTCATTAATGGCCGCCGGACCAACATAATTGGCGCCATGTACAACGATGCTACGCATGCGGGCATTGCCGTTAAAGCCTTCGTCCATACCATCAAGATATAGTGACCGGCCATGTTTGCCGTTATAAACTTTGTCGGTTATGTAAAATCCGAGGCTGCTTTCATGCGAATCGTTAGCGTCTGAAAAATGGCTGGCCATTTCGTCGCCGCTTCCTGATCCGTGTGCCACCCAGGTATTAAGCACCAATTGTTTGCTTAGCAAATCAATGATCCACATACGCTTTTCACGGCTCGATTTGCTAAAATCAACCACCGTAAGCACGTTGCTGCTTTGCGGCACCGCATGTGAAAGCTTTAAATTGGTATAACCTGTTACTGCCTTTTCAAATACGTTAAAAGCTAAACCAGTCTCTCCAAGATGAGCTGCTTCATATAAATTATTAACGTACTGCTCAAATAGTTCCTTTGTTGTAAACGCTGCATTTTTTTTCTTTGCACTCACTGATCTGTTTGCACCATCCGATCTCCAGCTTAAAATTGTTGCTGAAAGGAGAAATATCGCCATAGTAACCCACAAAAAATGTTTCCTCATACGCTTGCCTGAGTTTAATTTAATTTTAATTAATTAGGGTGTAGTAACAGGGTTTGGATAGAAGGTTAACCTGATGTTAACAGGTTAACACAAAAATATACTTTAAAACTTAAAATCCAAATGAGTTAAATAGTATTTTTTACTCAAATGAAAATAAATTTAAAACTAAGCAATATTTTCGACTGTTATACGGAGCGAAAAAAGGAAAGGTTATGGGTTAATTTTATTTAACCCATTTAATTTTATCTTCCAGCGGAACGGTGCGTTTCCCTTCGGGATATTGATCGGCATAACCAAGATATAATACGCCCATCACATTATCTTCCTCTCTTAAATTCAGAAACTCCTTAAATGCGGGTTTCAGGATGGCGCCACCAGTACTCCAAAATGAAGCCATGTTTAAGGCAGTAGCACCCAACAGGATATTTTGAATAGCACTTGATACAGCTGCAACTTCCTCAAAGGGCGGTATTTTCGGCAGATCGCCACGTTGCATAACAGTAATGATCACGTGCGAAACCTTATTGCCAAGCGTTTTCAGGTTATTATAAGCGGCCTCATTAAATTCTTCGGCAGATATGCTCTTTTTATAAACCTCCGCATGTTCAGCACAAAACTGCTCTGGGTTTTCGTAAACAATAAAGCGCCAGGGCTCTGTGAAGCCATGGGTTGGCGCCCAATCAGCAAGCTCAAGTAATGCAGCAATATGTCCGTTTGGTGCCTTATGGCCATTCATCATGGCCGGCTTTACAGTACGGCGGGTTTTAATATTTTCAGCGACGGTTAAAAAAGTATTGTCCATAGATTGAAAAAACAATTGGTGAAATTAATGATTTATGGATCACTAATTTCACCAACCTGTAATTATAATTTATTAATAAATAGCGGGGTATTTTGAAGGATTAGCCTCGTTCATCATAGCGTAAACGGTTTCAATAACATCGTCAACTGATGGTTTACTGAAGTAATCGCCGTCCGAACCATAAGGAGGCCTGTGTTCTTTAGCTGTAAGCGTTTTGGGCTGAGCATCAAGTGCATAGTAGCCATTTTGTCCTTCTAATATTTTTTGCAGGATATAGGCAGAACCTGCCCCTGGAAGGTCTTCATCAACAACAAGCAGCTTGCTGGTTTTCTTTAACGAAGTACCACAAACATTCTCTGTATCAAAAGGATATAATGTTTGAGGGTCTATCACTTCTATATTGATGCCCATAGCGGCCAGTTCTTCAGATGCCTCCTGAACTATACGTAATGTTGAGCCGTAGGAAACCACGGTAATATCATTTCCTTCTTTTAAAACTTCAGCTTTACCAAGCGGTACGGTAAAATCCCCAACGTTTGCCGGTAATTTTTCTTTTAAGCGATAGCCATTCAGGCACTCTATTACCAATGCGGGCTCATCACCCCTTAACAGGGTATTGTACATGCCGGCAGCCTGTGTCATATTACGGGGCACACAAATATGGAAGCCGCGCATCGACCCTAAAATAACACTCATTGGTGAACCGGAATGCCAGATCCCTTCCAGTCGGTGACCACGGGTACGGATAATAAGCGGTGCTTTTTGCCCGCCCATAGTACGATAGCTTAAACTGGCGATATCATCGCTAATGATGGTTATTGCATAAATCAAGTAATCAAGGTACTGAATTTCAGCAATCGGCCTTAAACCACGCATTGCCAGACCCATACCCTGCCCTATAATACTTGTTTCACGGATACCGGTATCGCTGATCCTGATCTCTCCGTATTTAGCCTGTAAACCGGCAAACCCCTGGTTAACATCACCTATCGCGCCCAAATCCTCACCAAAGGCAACGATACTTTTATCACGTGCAAAGTTGGCGTCGAAAGCGGCATTCAATACTTCCCTCCCGTCCATCACCTTTGCATCATCACTATAGATAGCAGGCACAACAGGCACATAAAGAGGTGATTCTGGTGTACCCGTAAATAATTTTGAATTGTAGCGTTCAGCATTTTTTACACCTTCAACTTTTAACCATTCTGTTAAAAGCTGGCGTTCGATGTTATTTTCGGCGGTAGTTAAGCGTAGCGCTTTGCGGATAGCTGAAAAGATCTCGCGCCTGCCAGCATCAACACTTGAGCTTAAACCGGCTGATAAAGCTGATATGGTTTCCTTTTGAGATGGAACTGTTTCAGCAAAAGCATCTAACAATCCTGAAACTTCCTCAATTTCGCCTTTTATAACAACGGCCAATTCATTAGCCGCTTCGCGCTGACATTCGCGCACAAATCTCTTTGCTTCAGCCTCGAGCTCCTCCAGTTCAATTTCGGTTATAATAGCCGACGCGATCATCCACTCGCGCATTTTTAGCAAGCAATCATGCTCATCCTCCCATGCCAGGCGTTCCTTACTTTTATAGCGCTCATGTGAGCCCGAGGTTGAATGCCCTTGCGGTTGGGTCATTTCAGTAACGTGGATCAGCACTGGTACATGTTCTTCACGGCAAATATTGATGGCGCGCTCATAAGTTTCGCATAGGGCGATATAATCCCAACCGCGAACTTTAAATATCTCGTAACCATTGCTGCCATTTTCGCGCTGAAAACCTTTCAACACCTCCGAAATATCTTCTTTGGTGGTTTGCAGGTTTGCCGGAACCGAAATGGCGTAAGCATCATCCCAAATAGAGATGGCCATAGGCACCTGCAATACCCCACCCGCGTTAAAGGTTTCAAAAAACGAACCTTCGGACGTAGCTCCATTGCCTACACTGCCAAATGCCACTTCGTTACCGTTAATTGAAAACTGTTTAAGGTAATCCAGCTCTTTATTTTGACGGTATAATTTTGAAGCATAAGCCAAACCTAACAACCGGGGAATTTGCCCCGCTGTTGTTGAAATATCCGACGAGCTGTTCATTGTTTCAACCTGGTTAACCCAGCTTCCATCTGTATTTACAAAACGAGTAGCATAATGACAGTTCATTTGCCTGCCGCCAGAGGCGGGGTCTTTTTCGATATCGGGATTAGCATATAATTGAGCAAAAAACTCTTTCATATTGCTCATGCCGGTAGCAAACATAAAAGTTTGGTCGCGATAGTATCCCGCGCGCCAGTCGCCGGCACGAAAAGCCTTGGCCATTGCCAGTTGTGCAACCTCTTTACCGTCGCCAAAAATACCGAACTTTGCCTTGCCCGTTAGTACTTCCCTGCGACCTATCAAACTGGCTTGACGGCTCTCATAACCAATACGATAATCATCAATAACAATCTTCTTGAAATCATCAAAACTGAGCTCGGCAGTATTAAATTTACTGGTAGCGCGTGTTGTAGTTTCAGGCATATAAAATTTTGTTTAGACGGTAAAAGTATAAAATTCTATTCTGTATTAGGCAAACTAACAGATAAAACCCGGAGTTTGAGTAATAGTTTTGTAATTACATTAAACCTTTTATATTTGTAATAATCAAATATAACGTATGAAAAAGATATTAATGATTTGCGCGGTAATATTAGGCTTTGCCTTCACCGCATCAGCACAAGATAGCGGAAAAGCTGAGTTTAAATTTAACGAAGAAAAGCATGACTTTGGTAAAATACCACAAGGCACTCCCGTTACTACCGTGTTTGAATTTACCAACGTTGGTAAAGAGCCACTTATTTTAACAGAAGTAAGGCCAACCTGCGGCTGTACCATTGCCGATTACACTAAAACCCCTGTAAAAAGCGGTGATAAAGGCACCATCAAAATTACTTACAATGCCGCTGCTGCTGCGCCATTTAACAAAACCATTGTTGTTAAATCAAACGCCGTAACACCCGAAAAATATTTGAACATTGTTGGTGAAGTTGTAGCTAAACCCGCGGCGAGCAAGTAATTTTTACGTGCTTGATATATCCCTTTATATCAACGGGGATATTTAAATAACATTTAAAAGACCCTAAACCGGGTCTTTTTTCGTTTACAAAGGTTTTACAAACAATACTTTCATTTTTAGTAATTTTGCAGGATGCCAAAAATATCTGAAAAGGGCCAACGGATGCCCGCATCACCGATACGTAAATTAACACCTTTTGCTGATAAAGCTAAGCAGGATGGAAAAAAGGTGTATCATCTCAACATCGGCCAGCCCGATATTGCTACACCCCATGGCATGCTGAATGCCATTAAAAACATTGATTTTAAAGTTTGGGCCTATACCCCAAGCGAAGGCACATTAAGCTACCGTAAAAAACTTACGGAGTACTATAACAAACTGAACTATAATATTACCCCTGAGGATATTATTGTTACGACCGGCGGCTCGGAGGCAATTACTATAGCCATGATGGCCTGCCTTGATTCGGGCGACGAAGTGATCATCCCCGAGCCTTTTTACGCCAACTATAATGGCTTTGCAAGTCAGGGCGATATTGTAGTGAAACCAATACTATCATATATTGATAATGGTTTCGCCCTGCCCCCTATCAGCGAATTTGAAAAGCTAATCACCGATAAAACCAAAGCTATTATCATCTGCAATCCCAATAATCCTACCGGTTATTTGTATTCGAAAGAAGAGATGGAAGCGCTGAAACAATTGGTTTTAAAGCATGACCTATACCTGTTTTCGGACGAAGCTTACCGTGAGTTTTGTTATGACGGCCGCTCATTTATCTCGCCAATGCATATGGACGGGCTTGAGGAAAACGTGGTGATAATGGATACTGTGAGTAAACGTTACAGTGCATGTGGTGCCCGATTAGGGTGCCTGATCACTAAAAACAAGGAATTGCGTACAACCGCATTAAAATTTGCCCAGGCCCGTTTAAGCGCAGGCATGGTTGAGCAAATTGCCGGCGAAGCAGCCGTTGATACACCCGACAGCTATTTTGAAGCCGTAAATAAAGAATATACCAGCAGGCGCGATACCCTGGTAAATGCATTGAACAAAATGGATGGCGTTTACTGCCCTAACCCGGGAGGTGCTTTCTATGTGGTCGCCAAATTACCTATTGACAATGCCGACAAATTTTGCCAGTGGATACTTGAAACCTTCAGTCTCGATAACGAAACAGTAATGATGGCCCCTGCCACCGGCTTTTACAGCACACCAGGAGCAGGCTCAAACGAAGTACGTATGGCCTATGTTTTAAATAACGACGATCTTAAAAAGGCTATGGTTTGTTTGGATGAAGCATTGAAGGTTTATCCGGGCCGGACAGTTGCCAGTGAACAGTTAGCAGTTGGCAATTAATTCATCTTACTCATTTTATCTAACGCAAAGCCCGCTCCCAAAACGGGTTTTGCTGTTTTTACCCTAACCGATCAATCGCATATAGACTACATTTATTCAATGAAATTTAGCCAAACAATTAGCCCTGGCAAACATCAAAATATTAACTGGATAAACAATTTAAGGTTGATAGCTATGTTTGCTGTTGTTGTGCTGCACACTGCGTCTCCCTTGTTATTCCGCGTTAAAGATGC
>NZ_DASVOB010000488.1:0-2501 GCF_036383575.1 Mucilaginibacter sp. | reverse complement strand
TAGCTTTACCTACAAAGGCATTAACCTGAGCTTTTTGGTTGATGCACGTTTCGGCGGATCAATTTATTCAAACACCAACCGTACTGGTACTTATACCGGCGTACTGGCCTCAACTTTACCGGGCCGTGGTGCAGCTAACGGTGGTTTAAGCTACTACTATCCGGGCAATAACACTTCGGCAGCAGCGGTACAGGTAACCGGTGCAGCACCGGCAGGGGTAACTGTATACAACGACGGTATGATATTTAAAGGTGTAAAGGCCGATGGCTCGCCAAATACCACTATCATCCCTGCGCAATCGTACTATAAAGGCTTTACCAATATTGACGAAGCATTTGTATACGATGCCTCATACATTAAGCTTCGTGAAGTAAAATTGGGTTATTCTTTACCGGCTAAATTGGTTAATAAAATAGGTTTCCAGGGGGCTACATTCTCAGTTGTTGGCCGTAACCTGTTGATCATCCATAAAAATGCGCCGAACATTGACCCGGAAACGGCCTTTAACGCAGGCAACGGCCAGGGATTGGAAGACCTTACCCTGCCTACTGTGCGTAACATCGGTTTTAATGTAAACCTTAAATTTTAATCATCATGAAACTTAAATATATCAGCATATTATCCGCCGCGGTTTTATTATCGGTAACATCGTGCAAAAAGGATCTTTTAAAGATCAACCAAAACCCTAACGGCTCGCAAACGGCGCAGCCCGATTACTTGTTGACCGCAGCCACCAAAGCCACTTCTGATACTTACTGGGGTGTAGCCAATAATATGGATGCCAGTTTGCTGTTTGTGCAATACTGGTCTAAAATTCAATACACCGACCCCGACAGGTATATTTATGCCAGCAGCGCTTTTGAAGAGCTTTGGAGCACGGGTTATGCAAAAAGCATTGTAAACCTTAACCAGATAATTAAAATTGCCGATGCACAGGGTAATACCAACTATAAAGGTGTGGCGTTGGTGCTGCGTTCATGGACGTTTAGTTTGTTGACAGAGGCTTACGGCAATGTTCCTTACAAGCAGGCAGCCAATATCGACCAGTACCTTACACCGGCGTACGATGCCCAAAAAGATGTTTACTTTGCTTTGCTGGATGACTTGAAAGCTGCTCAAACAGCGCTCGACCCTTCGGGTAAGGCTATAGCCGGTGACGTAATATATGGTAACAATATTGCCTCATGGAAAAAGTTTGCCAACTCTTTAAGGTTTCGAATTGCTTTACGTATAGCCGATAGGGAACCTGCCAAAGCCAAACAAGTGCTGGCAGATATCCAGGCCGAAGGCGGCTCATACATCAGCTCAAACGCTGAAACGGCTCAGTTTGCCTATATTGATTCGCCAAATCAAAATCCGGTGAGCAATCTGTTTGATACCCGTGATGATTATCGCATCAGCAAAACTATTGTTGATAAGCTGTTTGCGCTCAACGATCCGCGCTTATCTATATACGCCGCTCCAACGCAGGATGCAACACCACAAAAATATGTTGGCTTACCAAATGGTTTATTGGTAGGTGATGCCAGCAACTACGGTTTTACCAAAACATCAAAACCAGGCACATATTTCAGGGCTCCACATGCTCCGGCCGTAATATTGAGTTATGCCGAAAGCTTGTTCGACAGGGCAGAGGCAGCCGCGCGTGGTTTTACTACCGAAGATGCTGCTTCTTTATATAGTCAAGCCGTTACTGCTGCGTTGGCTCAATATAGTATCGCTTCGGCGGATATTGCAACTTATTTAGCGCAGCCGGCGGTGAAGTATGATGCATCTAACTATAAAAAATCAATTGGCGAGCAAAAATGGTTGGCCCTGTTTGGCCAAGGACTTGAAGGCTGGACAGAATGGCGCAGGCTTGATTACCCGCAATTGCAGCCGGCAGTTGCCGGTACGCTGAACGGTAAAATACCTGTAAGGTTTATTTACCCGGGCACCGAACAATCATTAAACAAAACCAACTATCAGTCGGCAGTAGCCGCACAGGGAGCCGATGCGCTTACTACAAAACTCTGGTTTGACGTAAACTAAGTAAGCGTCTTCATCAAATAATACTGAAAAACGGGTTTCTCCAAAAGGGAAATCCGTTTTTTATTGAAAATAAACCTGAAATTTGCAGCATGATTATCAGGAAAAAAGAGCATTGGTTCAGAATGCTGTTTATCTGGCACGGCTCTGTATTGCCGCGACTGTTGCCCCGCCTGGGTTTGCTGTTGGTGTTATCGGTAATTATAGTATACCTGCATGGTTCCCTATTTTCGTTCAAAGTGCCGTTAAATCCCGCTCCATTTACTTTATTTGGTTTAGCGCTTGCACTGTTTTTAGGCTTCAGGAACAATGCCAGTTATGACCGGTTTTGGGAAGGTAGAAAACTGTGGGGAGCCGTTTTAAATGATACCCGTTCGTTGGCGCGGCAGGCTTTTACCACTACAGGCTATCAAATAACTGATCAGGAGCCGCAATATTTTGTTCAATTGCTCATTACCTTTACTTACAGCCTT
>NZ_DASVOB010000487.1:0-3028 GCF_036383575.1 Mucilaginibacter sp. | reverse complement strand
TCGCTTTTGCCTTTACCAAAAAACAGGTAGCCTGCCCCCACCAGTACAATGATCATGGCCAGGTTATAAACCATTGGCCAACGTGGCTGCCACTCCCAAATCCGGCTTACCTGGTATTTGATATCGGCCCATAAACTCCGTTGTTCTTTTACCGACTCCTTGTAAGTATCCAGCATGGCATAAAATTTCACGCCCATATTGGCCGATGGCTCAGGTGTTTCGATATGGCCCATGGTATCCCACAATTGCTGAAGCCCCTGTAACTCCTCACGGCAGTTCGTACAACCTGCAATATGCCGCTCTAAAGCCCCCTTTTCTTCGGCACTTAAATCTTTGTTTATCCAACCGGTAAACAGTTCCTCATATAGCTCACATTTCATCTTGTACTGTTTTATCGTTCCATTTTTACATAAATACTTTTTAGCTCCTGCATAGCCCGGTGGATGCGCACTTTTACTGTCCCTTCGGTCATACCTAATATTTCGGCTATCTCCTGGCATTTCAGCTCCTGAAAACGGCTAAGGGCTAAGATCTCACGCTGACTTTCGCTCAACCTTTCCATCGCCTTATGCAGCCCTGCTTTGGCCTGCTTTTTTTCAAATTGCTCGTCAGGTATCAGGCCCCCGGCTATGGTTTCGGCCGCTTCTACACCCTCGTGCTGTACCTGTTGTTTGTTTTTTCGCCAGTGATCCTTTAGCACGTTGCGGGCAATGGAGTACATCCAGTGGATATATTCGCCGGTGCCGGTAAAGGTGTGCCTGTACTTGAGCATCTTATAAAACACCTGCTGTACCATATCCTCACTTAACTCCCGTTGGTAGGTCATGTGGAACAGGAAGCCATACAACTGCCGATTGTAGCGCTCAAAGAGCATACCCATCCTGTCAAGGTCGCCGGCTTTCACCTTTAGCATGATGGCGTTATCTGTAAGCGTGTTCAATCAGTTTGTAATTATGTAATATACTTAAGTACTTCGGCGGCGTAAAATGGTTACAGAAAATTTTTACTTTTTTTCGGGGGATGCTATCGCGCTATCAAACTTAACAGAAATTTAAAGGAAATAGGCGATGGTTTGAAGTGTTATTGACTAACTTTATATCAACAATTAAAACCATAAGATCATGACCACCACCGAAGTAGCTGAAAAACTGGTTCAATATTGCCGCGAAGGCAAGCACGTTGATGCCATTAATGAATTGTATGCTGATAATATTGTGAGCCGTGAACCAAAAGGTTCGCCGATGGAACTAACCGAAGGTAAGGACGCTGTTAAAGGCAAAACAGAATATTGGTATGCCTCGGTACAGGAAGTACACAGCGGTGAGGTTTCCGATCCGATTGTCACCGGTAACTTTTTCGCAGTAACTATGGATATGGATGTTACTTATAAAGAAGGCGGCCGCATGCCGATGAATGAAATTGCGGTTTATGAAGTAAAAGACGGAAAAATTATAGCCGAGCAGTTTTTTTATAACATGGGCTAACAGCACCTAACCAATAATAAGCAATAAAGGCCTTCGCTCTCCGCAAAGGCCTTTTATTTTTAATGGGGGTAGCAAAAATTAAAAAGTGGTCATGTTGTACATTTCTATTTGCTGGCCGGTATTGCTTGAACCACCATACCAGTGATTGGTGCCAACAAAGTAAAACCAGTTGTTCCAATAAGTGCCGCTATTGTTGGTGAGGGTGAATTTATATGTCCCATCTACATAAAAATCAACCTGATGTACGTTGCCCGAGCGGGCCTGGCATTTAAAGGTATGGTAACCGTTATCACCTACCGAAATAACCTGTGTAATGTACTGGCCACCGCCTTGCAGATAGCCTTTCAGGGCATTATCATTGAGCGTTTTCACAAAGCCCATTTCGTTACCGTTCCATTGAGTAACGTTATCGCAAATGAAAACTGCCTGCTCACTTGCCGAGCTTGAGGCGCTTGTACCACCCTTAAAGCAGCCATTGAACTGGAAGCCGGTTGCGTTTTGCCCGGTACTTTGCTGTGCCGCATCAATATCGGTACTGCAATTACCCACCGGGATAGCTATGCCATTAGTACCTGAAATATTGTAGGGCATGCCATTGCAGGTTCCCCATAAACTAAAGCCGCTTTGAGGCACGGCGGCACGCGGGGCAGTTGTGTTACCTGTTGTAGCAGCGGGCTTGCTTGCATCTTTACTACAGGCCGATACGAGGGTTAAAAGCAGCAGAACGCCGCCAAACATCAGTTTGTTTAATTGTTTTTTCATAATTTGATTTAACTAATTGGTTTTAATAATTAGTTAAAGCTATACACATCAATTAACTTACAATTACACTCACCTTTCATTTAAGTACACTATGATTTCAAAACGTGTACTCCCCTGTTAAACAAAAACGGGAGGCCCTTTTGAACCTCCCGTCTCCGGATATTTTTTAAAAGTATGTTATTCCGTTGAGCGGATAATACCCAACTCAAGTCCCCTCAGTTCGGCGAGACCACGAAGCCTCCCAATGGCCGAATAACCCGGGTTGGTTTTCTTTTTAAGGTCATCCAGCATTTGGTGACCATGATCGGGACGCATAGGGATACTTAACTGGCGCTGCTTCATAACTTGCACCAGCTCTTTCACTACGGCGTACATATCCACATCGCCCTCCAGATGGTTATCTTCATAAAAATCACCGAACTCATTGCGGCGGGTGCTGCGCAGGTGGATGAAATTGATCCTGTCGCCAAATTGTTTAACCATAGCGGGCAGGTCGTTATCGGGTCTTACGCCGTATGATCCGGTGCAGAAACACAATCCATTATTTAACGATGGAACAGCTTCAATAAGCGCATTGATATGTTCGGCAGTGCTTACTACCCTTGGCAGGCCTAAAATAGCATATGGTGGATCATCAGGGTGGATAACCATTTTAATGTTATTGGCATCGGCAACCGGGATGATCTGCTGCAGGAAAAAGATCAGGTTTTGCCTTAATCTTTCGGCATCTATGCCGTCATAAGCCGCAAGTGCAGCCCTGAATTTATCCAGCGTAAAGCTTT
>NZ_DASVOB010000486.1:0-2666 GCF_036383575.1 Mucilaginibacter sp. | reverse complement strand
GGCCTGGCCGGATTGTTCAACGCCATATTGCTGAACCGTGCCGGGCTTAAGGTTACAGTCGTCGAAAAGAAGACCTACCCCATGCACCGCGTTTGCGGCGAATACATCTCCAATGAGGTGATTCCTTTTCTGTCTTCGCTTGATATTGATCTTAATGAACTTAATGTGGCCCGTATTAACAGGCTGGAAGTTACAGCATCATCCGGAACCAAACTTTCGCAAAAGCTTGACCTGGGTGGTTTTGGGTTAAGCCGGTTTACTTTCGATAATTTTCTGTACCAGAAAGCCCTTGCCGAGGGTGTAACCTTTTTGGTTGGCACCCGGGTGGAGGATATCCGTTTTACCGGCGACCAGTTTGAGGTGGTAACTCCGGGCGAAACATTAACCGCTCCATTGGCTATCGGCTCGTTCGGCAAACGCTCCAATCTCGATCAAAAGCTTAAACGACCATTCTTTTATAAACGAAGTCCTTACCTCGCTGTAAAATTCCATTTGCAGATGGATTTTCCACAAGATCTCATCCAGCTTAATAATTATAAAGACGGCTATTGCGGCGTAAGTAAAACCGATGGCGACAGGTATTGCATGTGTTACATGGCCCATCGTGATGATCTGCGTAAATATGGCTCGTTGGCGGCTTTGGAAGAGAATGTGATCTGCAAGAACCCTTATTTAGATGAGATCTTTCGTAATGCCAAATTTTTACTGGACAAACCGGAGGTGATCAACGAGATATCGTTCGAGAAAAAAGCACCTGTTGATAATCATATCTTTATGAGCGGAGATACCGCCGGGATGATTGCTCCCCTTTGCGGCAACGGCATGACAATGGCTATCCATTCGGCAAAAATCCTTTCTGAAAAAATCATTACGCACTATAAACCGGGTAGCTTTAATCCTGAAAAACGCACTAACCTTGAGCAGGATTACACTCAAAGCTGGAACAAACAGTTTGCCCAAAGGCTTTGGGTAGGCAGGCAGTTACAGCGTTTGTTTGGCAATGATAACATGACCGCCCTAAGTTTGAATACCCTCAGCCACCTGCCTTCCGTTGCGCAATTTCTGATAAGTAAAACCCACGGCCAACCATTTGCCTAACTCAAGCGTATTGTATTATATAGTCTGTTAATAAATTTCACCCAAAGTTGATAAATGGCTTTAATAATCAAATCGTCAGCTTTCGGCTTTGTGCATTCTGCTTTTAGCTTTCATAAATATATGCCTGATTTAAGTTACCGAACAGATACTCTGGAGATCATGGATGATTTTGATCTGCCATCGGCCGAGATCACACCAGTGCTTGAAGGGCTTGGAAAGATGAATGCCTTGTTTGGCGGCCATAAAAGTATCATCAAGTCATTAAAGAAATTCGCCGTCGGTAACGGTTATTCTGTAAGCGACTGGGGTTGTGGAGGAGGAGATACCCTGATTGCCATTGCCAAATGGGCTAAAAGCAAACAAGTCGACCTTAACCTAAACGGAGTTGATGCAGCACCGTCGGCAGTTAACTATGCGCGGCAACAGGCCTTAAATTATAGCAATATTTACTTTACGCAGGCTGACGTTATTGACGAAGCGTATTTAATTAAACCGGTGGATTTGATCATCTGCAGCCTGTTTACCCACCATTTTGATGATGAGCGTTGGGTTAAGCTTATTCAAAATATGGAAGCCTCGGCACAAAAAGGGATTGTCATCACCGATCTGCACCGGCACTGGCTTTTGTATCATGCCATAGTGTTCATAACCCATGTTTTTACCCGTAATGCCATGGCGCGAAACGATGGTCCGCTTTCGGTTAGGCGGGGCTTTAAAAAACAGGAATTATTAGTTTTATTAAAAAAAGCACAAATTGATAACTTTAAATTAACATGGCGCTGGCCTTTCAGATGGGAGTTAATCATCTATAAATCGTAGCTTTACGCTATGAATTTGCGTGTACTGGTTTTAACAACCTCGCTTGGCGTGGCAATTACGCTATCAGCCGTTAACTTTTATTTTCAGCATAAGTGGTATGATGTAATGGTTACTTTTTCGGTAGCCCTTGGTGTAAGTTACTTCGTTTTTTACTACCTCATTGAAAAATACATCTACTCCCGTATCAAGCTAATTTATAAACTGATCCACAACCTGAAATTGGGCCGCGACCTGAGGGATGCCCTTGGTGAGCATGTAAGCGCCAATCCAATTGCCGATGTGGAGCAGGAAGTGAAAGAATGGGCCAAACAAAAAAAGACCGAAATAGACGAATTGCGCAAACAGGAAAAGTTTCGCCGCGATTTTTTATCCAATATCTCGCACGAGTTTAAGACCCCGCTTTTTGCTATACAAGGTTATATAGAGGCCCTTCAGGATGATGATCTTGAAGACAGGGAAATGGCCCGCCAGTTCCTGGAGAAAGCATCAAAAAATGTAGACCGCCTGAGCTACCTGATCAAAGATCTTGATGAAATTTCAAAGCTTGAATCAGGTGAGATGCCTATCAATTATACCAAATTCAAGATCAATGACCTGATAAAAGAGGTTTTTGAATCGTTGGAGATCAAGGGCAAGCAATACCACATCAAACTTATATTTAAACAAAAATATGATGAGCCTATTGTGGTAAATGCCGACAGGGAAAAGATAAGACAGGTACTGGTAAACCTGATAGATAACTCTTTTAA
>NZ_DASVOB010000485.1:0-24649 GCF_036383575.1 Mucilaginibacter sp. | reverse complement strand
AAGCTGGCACCCTTATTTTGCGGTTCATTCAGGTTTTTAGTTTCGTATGGGTCGTTACTGTGCTGCGTGTTGTATTTCACGAAACTGCCGTTAGGCCCAAGTATGCTGTTGATCACCGGCTGGCCGCTTTGATCTTTCCATCGACGGATATCGTATAAACGGTCACCTTCCAAAGCCATTTCGAGCCTGCGCTCTAAACGAACAGCGTTGATCAGGTTCCAGCCTGTCAGCGTTGGGTCAGTAGTCAATCCAACCCTGTTTCTAACTATCCTGAGTGACTGTAAAGCCTGTGGTGCCTGTTGCAGCATGGCAGCCGCTTCGGCGTTCATCAGGTAAACATCCGCTAAACGCAGGTAAATATGATCCTTTGAAAAGCGTCCGTTCGGAGTTCGCTCGCTCCGTGGTATGTATACTTTACGATTATACCTTGCCGACTTGCATTGGCTTGGGTTGGCATTAAATACCGGATTGGCCGGATCACCCGCAACCGGAAAACCATTGCGCATGATCGTCCAGTTCAGCCTGGTACTGTCACCTTGCGATTTGAAGGCATTTTCTAAATCACTTGTGGGCGTAAAATACCCCCAGCCGCCTTCTGTTCCGGGCATTGAAGTGGTTGGAAACACATTGCCTAAATTGGGATATTGTGTTGAGTATTGGTATTGAATTTCAAAAATAGATTCCGGGCCGTTATGGTTAGTTGTCTGCCAGATATTACCGAAAGAAGTTTCCAGCGTATAATCGCCTGACGCTATGATCTGGCCAGTTAAAGTTTGAGCGGCCGCCCAGTCTTCTGTGTAAAGATCAACCTTAGCCAGCAGCGCCTGAGCTGCTCCCTTTGATACCCTGAATTTATCTACGGTGCTATACTGCGACTTGCCTGGCAGCACAGTGATCACGCTGTTAAGATCCTGTTTAATAAAACTATACACATCTGCTGCGCTTGTCCTGCTGTAAGTATTTTCCTGCGGCCCCAGCGTTTTGGTAACCAACGGTACAGCTCCCCAGTTTTTAACAAGTTCAAAATACTGAAACGCCCGTAAAAACTTAAGCTCGGCAACCAGTTTTTGAATGGTAGCATTATCGATTTTCGATCCCTGGATCCCTTCTATCGTGGCGTTGAAAATATAAATACTCTTATACAATTCAATCCAGTGTGCTTCGATCCTGTCATTTTCGGCATTCAGCGTGTAATGAGCTGCTTGCACAGCGGTACCTTGTCCTCCGTTTATACCAATCCATTCGTTATCAGACGCAGCTTCACCGCCAACCTGTTTCCACCATTGTGTTTGCCACCAATCGTCAAAATCGATGTACTTATAGCAGGCAATAGCGGCCCCTGTTGCTTCGTCTACAGTATTATAAAAGGTGCTGGCCTGTATCGAATTGCCATAGGGTTCCTGGTTCAAAAAACTTTTCTTGCAACTGATCATACCGGCAATAACCAGTACGAACAAAATATATTTTGCTTTTTTCATTTGTTGTTTACTACTAAGTCTTAAAAATTTGCGTTAAATCCGACGTTGAAAAATTTAGGGATTGGATTTTGTCCGTTGTCGATGCCATATCTAAGCACTCCGGCAAAAGGGACCTCCGGGTTCAGCCCATCGTATTTGGTGATCGTAAAGAGGTTTTGAGCAGAGATATAAACCCTGACGTTTGCCAATCCGCCAAGTGCTTTCGGAGGCACCGTGTAACCGAATTGCAGCAATTTATTGCGCACGTAAGTACCATCTTTAATGAAAAAGGTTGAGTTTTTTGAGAAATTGCCATTCGGATCAGACAGGCTCAGGGCCGGATAGCTGTTGGTGCTGCCGGGGCCGGTCCAGAATTTATTTTCGGTGCCACTAACAAAGTTATAGCCATAAATCGGGTTCATCCTTACCAGGTAATCGTCGGCGATCTTATTACCAAACGAGCCATAAAACTCCATCCGGAAATCAAACCCCTTATAAGAAGCCTGCAGGTTCAATCCTGAAGATAGTTTCGGGTAGGGATTACCTATGGAGGTGCGGTCGTTCAGGTCAATAGCATTATCGCCGTTCACATTGGCGTACATAAAATCGCCTGGGCGTGCGCTGGGCTGAAGCACCGTGCCATTAGCACTTTTATAATTCTGCACATCTTGCGCGGTTTGGAAAACGCCAAGCACCTTATAGCCGTAATAGCCGCCCAATATGTCGCCGGCAGCGGTTTTTGTCCTGCGGGTAGACTGGAACACGTCATTGGATATTTCATCATACAATATCTGCCCTTTCAGGTCGACTGCTTTGGAAATAAAATGCTGAAGCGTTAGCCCGATACCGAATGAGAGTTTGCCGATCTTATCTTTATAATTGATGGCCGCCTCCCAGCCGCTTGTGCGCATAGTACCTACGTTAGTATACACGGTTGGAATATACCCCTGCGGATACCCCAGTGAAGGCTGCACCGGCAAATAAAGCAGCATGTCTTTAGGCGAGCGCCAGTATTTATCAACAGTCAGGGACAACTTATTGTTGAACAGGTCTGCATCCAGGCCGATGGTCACATCCTGTGTTGTTTCCCATTTAATATTCGGATCCGGTACATTGGCAGGCACATAACCATACACCCGGCTGTTAGCTCCATTGATATAATCAGACAATCCCAGCGTACTTTCATACGCACCCGGAGAACCCGGCAGGTTTCCGCCCACACGGCCAAATGATCCCCGAAGCTTCAAGTAGTTCAACCATTTGATATTCTTCATGAACGATTCGTTTGATATCACGTAAGCACCCGAAACAGTAGGAAAGTAGCCCCAGCGGTTGGCCGGTGATAACATGGACGATCCGTCGGCCCTGAAAGAACCGGAAATGAAATAAGTTTCATTATAATCGTAGGAAACCCTTGCAAAATAAGAGTTCATTTTGCCAAAAGGACCGGCTCCGGGCTGATGACTCCCGCTGCCATCTGCGAGCGTAGCACCAGCTGAAATGTAATGATAAGGCTCTGCATCGTAAGGTACATCCTGCCGGTAAACGTAACTGTTATTATAAGTGTAATTATCAGCAGACTGACCTACCAAAATATTGTAATGATGTTTGTTAATGCTACCTATGTAATTAATAGTATTGTCCAGTTGCCAACGGTAATTGATTACCGAGTTCTGCGAAACGCCCGAAATATCGCTCCGGTCCTGAGGATCGATATAGTATTTCGGCTGATAATTTGTCTGGTTTATTGAATTATAGAAGCCGGAAATACTGCTTCTCAAGGTCAGGCCTTTAATTGGCTTGATCTCCAGATAAGAGGAGCCTTGTGTGCCGAATAATCGGGATTGATTAAAATCACGGGCCATGGCAGCTAAAGGACTATTGATATTATTGAAATTAGACCGGGTGAACTGGCTATATACAGGGTTGTAGGCTGTAAAACTCCAGCTGGGATTGGTCGCGGCATAAGCATTTACATCTGTTTGCGTCTGCGCAGCAGATTTAGTCGCGGCTACGTTCGGCGCGATAGACATGACATTGAACAAACTGGTACCACCGCCATCACCATATCGCTCCATCCTTGGTGCAAGGCTTACCCCAAACTTGAATACTTTTGAAATTTCATAATCAATATTGAACCTGGTAGTAATTTTTTGGTAGTCAGCAGTACCACGCTGTGCCTGAAAATTGCTTGACTGGTCAAAATACCCCGCACTTCCGTAAAAGGTGAGCCCGTTTTTGGAGCCCGACGCGCTGACGTTATAATTATGCGTGTAGGCCTTTTTGGTTGATTCATTCCACCAATCTGTATTAATACCTGTTCCCGCACCATTTACCGGAAGCGTTTGGTTATTGTTCGAATAAATCTGGCGGTAATGGTTAACAAATTCATCCGTTTGCGCAAGCTTGGGATTTACCCAATAGTTCATACCGGATGTTCCGTTAAAATTGACCTGGGTTTTCTCCTTGCCTCTTTTTGTTGTAACAAGCAGCACACCAGCCCCGCCACGCGAGCCGTAAATTGCTGTTGCAGCTGCATCTTTTAACACATCAATCTTATCGATATCCGATGGATTGATGTCATTCAGCCCGCCGAATGAGGTGATCACCCCGTCTACGACAATGAGGGGATCGCTGGACCCGGTGATCGTTGAAAATCCCCTGATCAGCAGTTTAGGCTGCGCCCCCGGATTGCCACCGCCCTGGAACACCTGTAAGCCTGGCACCTTTCCCTGGATGGCATCTGCCACATTACTCGTGGTTGTAGGAGCAATATCTTTTGTCCCTACCGAAGATACCGCCGTGGTCACACTTTTCCTGGTAATGGTTTGGTAACCGATCACCACTGCTTCGCTTAGCTGATTGCTGGATGGCTCCAGGCCTATTTCATATTGATCGCGGCCATCAACTGCCACTTCTTTTGTATCGAAACCAAGATAAGATACCACCAGGATGTCTCCTTTTTTTGAATTCATGTGAAACAAACCGGAGGCGTCAGTAACGGTGCCGGTTTTAGTCCCTTTGAGCAAAATGCTCACGCCGATAAGCGTTTGGTGGGTGTTGTCTGTTACCCGCCCCTTGATAGCCTTGGTCTGGGCGATGACCAGGCTGAAAAAAGGCAACAATAACACTGTTGTTAGTGTAAGTTTTTTTCTCATAATTGGGTTTTTAAATTATAATGGATAGGCAAATCTAATCGCTATTACAAACCCGAGTATAGACGATTTCTTGTAAAATATGGACGATTTTACTATTCGCAATCCTAACACATCTTTTTCTTAAAACTTGCCCTACCCGGTATGATCCTGACTTAACATACTATCCATGACAACATATACCATTCAGTAATGAAATTTACCCTTAAGTTAAACTGGCTTTAACCCTTAAGACGCCGCGTAAAACAATGAACCGGAACATCGAGTAATTTGATAAAATCGCTGACACGCCTTAGGGTGCAGGCTGAATATTTTACATTAATTAACAGATATAAAGCAAGTTACATTAGTTAAAACCCGGCTTACTATTTCTATATAAACTATCCCCCTTCAACTTCCAGTAACTAATTAGTAAGATCAGCCCGGTTCCTCATTTTAGTAAAACAGGTTTCACAAATTAAGTAATCATTAAATATTTTCCGGCAAGCAGATATAGTCCGGTATCATCTCTAAAACCTGGGCAACGAAACACATGGACGATTTTCTTATTTTTATGGACAATCTTCCTGTTAAAGTGTGAATAGAACAGTTATCTTTAATTTTATCATATTAAAACCGAAATGAGAATGAGCAGCCATTTGGTAAATTTTAAAAAAGACGGATTTGAAGGTCAACGTGCGATTGTAATACCCAAGCCGATATTAACCAGATTTTGCACAAAAAACGATGCTGTTAAAGGAGCATACATAACAGATATTGGCTATTATCCCAAAGCAAAATTTCATGGCAGAGAAAGACAAACGGGAGCCGAAGAGAACATTTTGATTTATTGCATTGATGGAAAAGGAACGGTCGATATTAATTCGGTTACATATGATATCGCTCCGGGTGATTTTATCATTATACCTCATAGCGTTAAACACTCCTACGAAACTGACGAAAGCAGCCCATGGACCATTTATTGGTGTCATTTCAAAGGCCCGCAAGCAGATGCAATCGTCGCACAAATCATCTCTAAGGAAGAGAGTTACCGGTATAGTATTGAATTTGTTGATGAGCGCATCAGTCTTTTTGACAAACTTTATAGCTTTCTGGAGCAAGGTTACAGTACAGAAAATTTGACTTATGTGAATCTCCTGTTGCTGCAATTCTTATGTTCATTTGCATACCGGGACAGATTTTATGCGATTCGGCCTGCTCCTCACGCAGAACCTTCCGAACGATCAATTTTGTTCATGCAAAATAACCTGGATAAAGGCCTCTCATTAGCTGAACTCGCGGCTTCAGTCAACTTATCCATCAGTCATTATACGTTCTTGTTTAAAAAGAAAACGGGATTTTCTCCGATCGACTATTTTAATCACCTCAAAATTCAGAAAGCCTGCCAATACCTGCAATTTACAGATCTAAGGATTAGCGAGATCGCTTTCAAAGTTGGTATTGATGATCAATTTTATTTTTCAAGACTCTTTACCCGAACTATGGGATATGGACCTAAAGAATATCGTAAAAGCAGGTCTGCTGTCAGATAATCTTGCAGAACTGATAAAGGCAATCAATAACTTGCTACCACAAATCCTCCGGGCCTTTTTATGGTAAAAGCATATCGTGCGTTGATGTTTTTAACCGTGAATTGTTTTTGTTGCCCCGATTTAAGTTTATCAATAATTACCTGATGAAGTTGCCCGCTTAAGTCACGGTATTCGAGAACGTAGCCATTGATGGCATAAGAAGGTATGGAATTTTTCACCTGGATCTCAACCGAAATGTCGGATTTGTTTAAACGGGTAACTTTGGTGATTTCAACGGGAGAACATAGCTGCCCAAAAATGTAAAACGAGGGTTTAGGGTGAAGATAAATGTCGGTTAATCCATGACGGCGTATCTGAAACTTACCTATGCCTTCTTCCCCCATTTGGGTTCGATAATCGTTCAGGCAAAAATAAATAAAGCCCGCGATAAACGGCCTGCGACGCCATTCCTGTATATGATAGGCCATATCATCCACTCTCCTGGCATCCCCTCCGGAAAAGGCGGGCTCGCAAAGCCCGGCCTCGCTGATCATCAACGGTCTGCCATTTAATATCGCAGCGATATCTTCAAATTTCTTTGGTAATAAATCCCGTTGTGCACCATTCCAGGTTCCGACATAATCATTCCATGATGGTAAATCCCCCATCAGCCCCGGGTCATTTGCCAGTTTTGAATCCATTTTATTTCCAACAACATTAATTAACCGGGTAGTGTCTAAAGTTTGCGTAAAACTTTTCAGCTCATTGTTATCATGCCGGGTGGACGGCACTTCGTTATTTAACGCCCATGCAAAAATACTTGGATGGTTATAATGGGCTTCTGTCATTTCCGACAGTTGCTGCTTGGCGGTTTTCATCACTTCAAGTGTTAACTGCGCAGGTTTTTGCCACCATGGAATTTCTTCCTGCACCAGGATACCATATTCGTCCATAAGATCAAGCATATGCTGATCCTGCTGCCAATGAAAACGAGTGATTACAACATTCAGTTGTTTCATCATTTTCACCACGCTGTCCATCGTTTTATGAGGTTCTGCTGATCCATAAGATGGATGGCTTCCGGGCATATATTCAATACCGGGTAAGCGGACCTCCTCGCCGTTTAAAGTCAGTTTATCGCCCTTTAATTCTATTTTCCTAAACCCGAACTTTTCGGCACGGCAATCAGAAATTTCGTTTTTATTGTAAACTGTCACCTGCATTTCGTAAACAAATGGGTTGTCAAAGTGCCATGGAGTAACCTTATTTACATGTAAAGACAGCTCATAACCGTCCCCTATCTTTTTTTCAGTTGTTCTTTGTGTGAGGATCTGCTTCCCTGTCCTCTTTTCTTTTAATGAGATACTAAAATCTGCTGAGGTGATGTCAACCTCATTAAGCCTGATTTTTACCAGTGCAACTGCACTACTGTCTTTCAACTTCAAATCAGGAGTGACATGAACATATTTTATTGATGGCCTGTTACATATATACAGCGATACATCTCTGATAATACCCCCATCATTCGCCCAATCGAAAGCATTTTGGAAGGGTAAATTTGTAACAGAAAAGCTATTATCGCAAGAAACTACAAGATTGTTGGGCTTACCATACACCAGGAATTTTGAAATATCAAACGAAAACGGTGTATATCCGGAATTAAGGTGTTCGCCCACACGTTTGCCATTGATAAACAGTACCGCGTCATGATACACCGCCCCGAACCTCATAAAAACCGCTTTTCCGTTCCATTCGGGTTGAACCTGTAGGGTTCTGAAATACCAGGCGTTACCGGCATAGTCCTCCAACCCCGATTGTACATTCCAGGTATGTGGTACAGCAACGACCTTCGCATCCGCAGGTACTATTTTGGTATAGCCTTTCTGTAACCCATCACCCGCCGGATCTACTAAAAACTTCCAGGGACCATTGAGAGAAATATTTTGAGGACTTTGGCCTAAAACTATCGTAATATGCACAACGAATATTAGCAGGCAGATGATTTTTTTAAAATACATTTAGTAGGAATGTGGCTATTTATTGGTTAAACAAATCTATTTTAACAAACTGATTTATCTATAGATTAATCGATGAAAAAACTGGATAATCTTACGTTTCACAGGCATAAATCGCATCCAGTCAATAAGGACCGTTTTTTGAATTAAAAATGGTTTAATATAGTACATGTTATGTCTTGAACGAAATAAGTATGACCTCGCAGGGATTAGTATCTCTGCCTCGCTTACTCCAAACACAATCAAACTATGAATAGCGACGATAAAACAACGGCGATATTTAATTATCTTTACTATACAATCTTCTTCTAAATTTAGGACAGCCAATTAACTACATCATTATACCGTTATGAAAATCAAAAAAAAGCTCCTTTTGGGATTCGGCCTTTTATTTGTTGTTGTACTGGTTTTAGGTGCTATATCTGTTTACTACATCAAAGTCATATCTGAAACAGCAAATGTTACCCTAAAAAACAATTATAATACATTAACATTTACCCGCGAAATGCGATCTGTTTTGGATGAGAATGATTTGCCATTAACTTCTCCCGCGTCAAATACGTTTAATAAAGCCCTTCAAAAACAGGAGAATAACATTACGGAACCCGGTGAAAAAACAGCTACCGATAGCTTAAGAAAGGCCTTCAATTTACTGATCAACCACGCTGCCGATTTAAAACAAATGCAACAAGCGGAACGAAACGCCCGCTTGCAGTTAAAAAACATTGAGGGATTAAACATGCATGCGATTGAGCTTAAAAATGAATACACCCATTCTACAGTTGCCAAGGCTACTTTATACCTCGGTACTACAGCGTTCCTCACCTTTTTTATCCTGTTTATTTTAATTGTCAATTTTCCCGGATTTATTTTAAACCCGCTTCGTGAACTGGCAGACGGCCTTGATAAGGTTAGTAAAAGAAATTATGGCACACGGCTTAAATTTGATACGAGCGATGAGTTTGCTCAATTAGCCGAGGCATTTAATAGCATGGCTGTACATCTTGAAGATCAGGAAAACACGGGACTTACCAAATTAATCGCGGCAGAATTGCGGATAAAAATACTGATTGAAGAAATTCAGGGAGCAGTACTGGGATTAGATGAAAAGCAGGAGATCCTATTTATCAATCGTGAAGCAAGGAAGATCCTGAACTTGGGCGAAAAGCCGGTTACAGGTCAATCTGTATTGGTTTTAAGCAAGGATAATCCTTCGCTGAAAGCGCTACTGGAACATAATAATCCTGAACACACTTTAAAAATCAAGCACAATAGCAAAGCATCAGATTTTCAGCAAAGGAGTTTTGAAGTTGTTGTGCCAAATTTAAAAACGGACCTTGACTCACTCCAGGTTGCGGGCTATTCTGTAGGAACAATCCGGATCTTACAGGAATCAAAGGAATGAGTTAAATCAAAAACATGATGACAATCTTCGCTCCCGCCAGCAAAGTGACGTTGCCATCATATTGATTATTTATAAAGTCTATATTGGTGTAACTACTTTTTCAAGACTGCATCCAGGTTGCGATTATCTATTTATCACTCAGCATAATCGTCTGGGACAAGTCACATTTTTGAAACAATTAAATTTAAACAGGCTCTAATAAAATGTGACCCGCTGGCCTGATTCAGCCCATGCATCAATCCCTCCCACTAAGGGACGGATACGTTTTAAGCCAACTTTGCGTAATTTCTCTGCATATCTTGCAGCAGTTATTTCATTCGGGCACGAGCAGTAAATAACAATCTCCTTATGTTTTGCGTACCTGTCGGCAATATCATTAAAGCTGTTTTCATCAATGGAGACTGAGCCCGGTATAAATCCATTTCTTGTGCGCTGATCTATTGGACGTGCATCAAGTATCACAGGGTTCGATTCCCCATCCAATAATTCAATCAAATCATTCACAGTTACCCTATCCGTTTCAAACTGCCTGATAAGGCGATAGCGCCGAAACCATTTAAACAAAAGATATAAGCCAAATAAAACGACGACAAATAAACCTCCCAGCTTACCATAATGACTTAAGGCAGCGATCAAACCGTCAACTTCATGCCGAAAAACTGCACCCAGCGTTACTGCTGCACCGAGATAGATAAGTGCTGCGATGGATGAAAATAATACAAATAATGTCACCTGCATTGCATAAACTCCGGCAACAACGGGTGCAAGTGTCGACAACCCCGGAACAAACTTCACAATAGTTAACGCAGGGGCGCCATAGCGTTCAAAAATATCGCCGGTGCTGCGAACACAAGTATCGGGTGAAATAGAAATTTTACATAATTTTCCGAGGATGCCCGTTCCATATCTCTTCCCTGCAAAATATAATATAAGGTCTCCTGCTAACGTACCTAACGATCCCGTTAAAATTAGCATGATGATATTCGCTTCGGTTGGCGGCGTTACAGCTGTAGTTACAATCAGCACGGCAAATGCAGGTAATGGTAACCCTACACTCTGTAAAAGCGTGATAAGAAATACCAACCAGAGCCCGTAGGTTTGCACTAAATCAACTAATGTATTCATACTTCAATTGCAAGCTAAGATAAAACACTTAATCTTATTGAACGATCCGATTTTGCTGTTTAACCATTATTTGACTTCAAAAGTACGAACAGTAGCGTTAAGCAAACGCTGCGCCAGTAATTATTCCGATTAATTAATTATTCTTGAAATTTAAATTTTGCCTCCTGTTCTTATTTAAAGCTTGCGCCATGGTAATCATAAAAAATATTTGAAGTGCTCCTAACAGAACAAAATTGGTATAACAATGTCGATTCCTTGCATTGCCTGCGCCTCACCTGTGTTACTTTAGTATCGTGTTGCCGGTATTAAACAACATCTGCAATTAAAACAGACCAGTGAAACTTCATATACTTTATTCATGATTAAATTCCCTAAAAGACAGTTATGGCTATTGGGCATAGCTATTGCCTTTTCTTCTGTAGCGCAAGGGCAAACTGAGATTAACCGAAACAGATTATGGTACGCCCAGCCGGCAGCCAATTGGAATCAGGCGCTGCCCATTGGCAACGGCCGGATTGGGGGAATGATATTTGGCACCCCAGCTTTGGAGCGTGTACAACTCAATGAAGCTACCATTTGGGGCGGCGGCCCAAATAATACAATTGATTCGGCGGCAAGAACACATGTTGACGAGGTAAGAGCGCTGCTTGCCCAGAAAGAATATCCCGAAGCGCAACAGGCCGCCAATAAATACCTTGGCCCGAAAGGCAACAGTGGTATGCCCTATCAATTGGCCGGAAATCTTTATATTAGTTTTCCCGGGCATGAAGATGTGACAAACTATCGCAGAGACCTGGATATTTCTAACGCAACGGCAACTGTAAGTTACATATACAAAGGGGTACATTATAAACGCGAATTTTTCACCTCATTCTCCGGCAATGTGCTGATGGTGCGGTTATCTGCCGATAAGCCAGGCATGATCAACTGCGTGGCGAAACTTCAAAGTCCGCTTGTGGTACAAACGACAAGCAGCCAGGGCACCTTGATTTTAAGCGGTAAAGGCAGCGATCATGAAAATCAAAAAGGAAAAATCAGATTCAACGTATTGGCGAGGGCAAAATCGAATGGTGGCACCATAAAGGTCGATACAGCAGGTATCGCTATTACAAAGGCCAGCAGCGCCGTCATCTATTTGTCGATAGCCACCAATTTCGTTAACTATCATGATATTTCTGCTGATCAGCTCGGCCGGGCCATGAATATCATTAACAAAGCCTATCCGCGTAGTTTCGATGAATTGCATCGCAGCCATGTCCGGATTTTTCATTCGTACTTTAATCGTGTCAAACTTAATCTTGGTTCTACTGATGCTGCCGCCCTGCCAACAGATCAGCGGATAAGGAATTTTGCCGGTAACGATGACGCGCAGCTTGCCGAGCTTTATTTTCAGTTCGGCAGGTATCTGTTGATTTGTTCTTCACAACCAGGGTCGCAGGCAGCTAATCTCCAGGGGATCTGGAACGGAGAATTAAAAGGCCCCTGGGATAGCAAATACACTGTGAACATCAATACTGAAATGAATTATTGGCCGAGCGAAACTACACGGCTCCCGGAGCTGAATGCTCCGCTTTTTGATTTAATTGGCGATGTCGCTGTTACTGGAAAAGCCCAGGCAAAGATCATGTATGGTGCCAGGGGATGGATGCTTCATCACAATACGGATATATGGCGAATAACCGGCGTTGTTGATGGCGCGTTCTGGGGTTTATGGCCTACAGCTAATGCCTGGCTATGCCAACATATCTGGGAACACTATCTTTTTACGGGCGACAAGGCATTTCTTGCAAAATACTACCCGGTTATGAAAGGTGCAGCTCAATACTTTATCGACGTACTTCAAAAAGACCCTGATCATGGCTGGCTTGTTGTATCTCCATCTGTATCACCCGAGCATGAATATATTCCGGGGAAGGATGGTGTATCCGTTACCGCAGGCGCAACGATGGACAACCAGCTTGTTTATGGCCTTTTTACCAATATAATGCATGCGGCCAGGGATTTAAAGATGGATAAGAGTTTTGCCGACAGTGTCGCTGTTCTTCGGGCTAAATTACCACCTATGCAGGTTGGTAAATATGGCCAGCTACAGGAGTGGCTTGATGACCTTGACCGCACAGACGATAATCACCGGCATGTATCGCATCTTTACGGATTATTTCCGGGCAACCAGATCTCTCCGTTCAGGGATCCTGAACTTTTTAGTGCCGCTAAAAATTCACTGCTGTATCGCGGTGATGTATCCACCGGCTGGTCGATGGCATGGAAAATTAACCTGTGGGCACATTTGCTCGACGGTAATCATGCCTACAAATTAATAAAAGATCAGATTAAACCGGTAACTGGTGGATCTGGCGGCACCTATCCTAACTTTTTTGATGCCCACCCACCATTTCAGATCGATGGAAACTTCGGCTGTACTTCCGGCATTGCCGAGATGCTGTTACAAAGTTATGATGGTTCAATTCAACTTTTGCCCGCCATACCTGACGACTGGAAAAAGGGAAGCGTATCCGGCCTTGCAGCCAGGGGCGGCTTTACCGTGGATATGGATTGGGCCGATCATCGGATCACCAAACTTGTAATCCACTCTCACATTGGCGGCAATTGCCGGATCAGGACAAATCAACAACTGGTAAACAGCATACTAAAAAAGGCATCTGGCCAAAACAGCAATCCCTTTTGCAAGGTCATTGATATTCAAAAACCGATTATTCATCAAAATGAGAAGGAGCTTTCAGTAAAATTACCTGAAAGCTGGCTTTATGATTTAAAAACACAGCCCGGTAAAACCTACCGTATTATTTAAGCCGAAAATTCCATACAATAATCAACGTACTTGAAATTTATTCGTACATATCGAAATCAGCTAATCGTTCTTTCTTCCTGTGTATTAACGAGTTTGTCTCTTATCAGGAGGCAAACTTGTTTCTATGATCAAAACAATCTTGAAATATCATAATTTAATCCAATTCAGAACCAACATCTCACATCTTCATTGCCACCGACATCCCTGCTATGCTGCTGAAATTCAGTTTCTTTAACTGAACCGAAGTAGGCTTCCCGCTTCCTTCAGTAATGTGGTAAAACTGGTTTACCTTCAAATTATGAAACCGCTGAACAGTGTGGCTTCCCGCCCAGGTAATCTCGAGTTCTTCGATAATGCCGGCACTCCCCACACCTATTTCCGCTTGTATTGGCGATGACCCAAAACTACCGCCGCAGTTAAGATCCCGGTAAACACTTCTTTTAACCCCGTTATCAGTAAACGTTATTTTTAATTGACTGCCGATGGCAGCTCTATTGCATTTTATACCTTCTGCTTTTATACTTATCCAGTTGTTGTTGTTTTGACCGGGGTTTACATACAAGGCGCTGGTGTAGGCATCACCTGTGTAAGCCCCTCCCATTTCGATGAAGATATCCTGTAAACCGTGGTTTCTAAAATCAGCGAACGCAACGCCGTGGCCTTTTTGCAGGTTTCCTGTCCTGGAAATGCTTGTTATATCTTCAAATTGCTTTCCTCCCACGTTCCTGAACATCTTGTTAGGTATCAGGGAGCCAAAGTCAGGATTTCCTGTGCCAAAATACAAGTCAGGAAAGCCATCGTTATCAATGTCGCCAAAGTTTGCGCCCATGCTAAACACAACTTTATCAAGTCCCGTTTGCTTAGAAACCTCAGTGAAAGTACCGTTGTGGTTATTTTTATACAAGTAGATATTTCCGGCGTTAGGTATAGGCTTTCCGAGCGCTTCGGCAGCCGAATAGTAACCGAGCGGGGCCTCGAATTTGTAATCTGCGATCAGGATATCCTGCCAGCCGTCATTGTTATAATCGAAAAACCAGGTTGTAAAGGTGCTATTGGTATTTGTGGCTATTCCCGATTGTTTTGTAACGTCTTCAAAATCGGGGATACTTCCCCTGGTACTTTTATTCTTTAAAAGATACTTGCGCCCATCCATTGTCGAAATAAAGACATCCGGCCATCCGTCCCTATTAAAATCTGCCGATGTAACCCCTTTTAAGTATGACATGATATCGCAATGAGCTTTATGGCCAACCTCTGTAAATGTGCCGTTATGATTGTTTACGTAAAGCATGCTCCGGTGGATATTAACACTGTCACTATTGTTAAAACCCTCTGCCCCTACAAATACATCGAGCCATCCGTCGTTATTAAAGTCGGCCCAAACGGCTGCCTGGGTAGGGTGATAAAAAAGTAGCCCGGCGGGTATCGTCACGTCAGTAAACGTACCATCGCCATTATTCCGCAGCAGTGAGGCTGGCTGATTACCGAAACCGTTCTTTTTCCAGGCACCACGCAGTACAAAAATATCCATCTTCCCATCGTTATTGAAATCGGTTTGCTGGATATTTAATCCCCCGGTAAACTTCAACAACCCGCTGGTTTCGGATTTGTCGATAAATGTTCCGTCCTGGTTGTTTTGAAAATAATGCATGTGATCATCAAGTTCCGTTCCCGAGGTTACTATATCCAGATAACCATCATTATTGAAATCATCGGCTATAGCGCCCCCCGCCCTGCTGTTCAATTTGATACCCACATCGGCAGCCATATCGATAAACGGCTTTATTTTCTCTGCGGATGTTTTGTTCAGATCAGGAATTAAAAATGGCTTGGGCACAATATCCGGGTAATTGCCCAAGGTCATGTAAGCGATATTCAGCATCCAGCGGGATTCCAGGTCGGCCGGGTGCTTTTTCAAAATGCGCTCATAAACGGCAATAGCACTTCGCGACCCGGTTTGATTTACATGAATTGCATTATCCCTTATAGGATAAGTACAAGACATCCGGTTGTGGTTCAGCATACAATTAGCCCGTTCGCCTAAACGCATGTAGGCCAGGCCCATATCCGGTTCAAATAAATCGCCTTTTGAACTGTCGGCACCAGTCACCATTTTTTTGTAGATGGCAACGGCCTGTTTTTCGTCGCCCGTTTCCAATAACAGCTTAGCCTTAGTATTTAAAAGATAAAAGTCGCTTTCCCTCCCTGGCAGCTTTAATAAGCTATCACACTGCACCACCTTCGCTTCGGGGCAAAATGGGTTATGGCTGTTGTAATCCTTCTGGTTCAGGTCAGCTATGATCCGGATCATCTTTTGCTCCGATGATTCCCGGCATGATAAAACCAATGATATAGCCAGCATCAGGAGCAAAAATTTCGCGTAAATGTTGTGCTGATTTCTTCCTGAAGCTAAGTTAAAGCACAACCTGACGATCACATTTTTTAACATCTGTTTCGGTAATTATAATTTGAACCTTTTCCCTCCATTAAACCATCAGCTATTACAAGGCATATTTATTAAAGCTTAATCTCTCTGACCTTGCCATTATTGTCAACAATCTTTACCTTTTGCATACCCGAACTTACCTTCAGGAACCTTGCTGATTGTGATAAAAAAGACGAGCCGTAATAAAACTCCTGCCTGGTAACCGAACCATCTTTTGCTGATACTTCAGCATACGCATCCTGCGGCCCGATCTTTATTGTTTTTGCCGGTGTATTGAGCTTTAATAACTTCAAATTACCGTTATGCTCACTGGCCGACAGATAATACCGATTATCTTTACCCCTGAGTTTTACCAGGGCTTTACCATCGCCCGGTAAATAGATCCCGCTTTGCAAAATTGTTAATGGTTTAAAGCCTCCTTTACCATCTCCTTTTAGAAGCAAGCCATTCAAGGCATCATACCGGCCTACCGAAACATTTGTACCGTAATCATTCCCGTTAATAGCGACATCTAAATTGCCGTCACCATCAAAGTCATCAACCACCATTCCGTTAATGGTCGAAACCTGGGCATAATTTGGCAGGGGATACATTTTAAACTTGCCATTACCAAGGTTTTCCAGGTAACATGATGTAAGCATATTGGCTTTTAGCCGCAGGGCGCTTTTCCATTGCTCAGGTGACAACAGATCCTGCATTGTTGCGTGCCCAAATGACCGGTAATTCACAAATTTTTTCCGGAGACTGATCATTTGCTTAACGGCATCGTCACGAACAAAGGATGGGAATTCGCGCTTTACGCCATCAGTATCGGGTAGGAAGAGGGATGGAAAGGCATCGGTAGTTTTCCGCTTGTCAAAGTCACCCGCTGTAATATATACGGGCTCATTATCGCTGGCTTTGAAAAAGCTATTCTTTCCCAAATTGCCAACAATGTAATCGATCTTACCGCAATGCCTGAAATCACCGGCAGCGATAGAATTCCACCAGCCTATCTTACCGGCTATACCCGACGTTGCTGTGGAGTTAACGAATTTGCCCTGAACGTTCTTGATAAATGTGATAGGCATCCATTCTCCCGCAATAACAAGATCCGGCCAGCCATCATTATCGTAATCTGTAACCAGGGCATCGCAGGTCATTCCCAGGTTTTTCAAACAGGGGGCAACTGATGCTGTTACATCGGTAAACTGCAGTTTGCCGGGCTTACTGTCATTACGTAAGATATAACATGATACCGGGTTGGGATAATGCCAGGGATCAACACGACCGGTTACCAGCAAATCCAATTTACCATCCTTGTTATAATCAAATGCCCTTACGCATAGCTTACTTGTCAAATTGCCGGGTAATGCGCCCTTTTGCTCGCTGAAATGCCCGCGACCATCATTAAGATAAATGCGGTCGGCATAATTTTTAGACCCTGACGCGCTTTGATATCCACCGCTGGCGACATATAGATCCGGCTTTCCATCACCATCGGCATCAAATAATAATAAACTTTCATCTTTATAATTCGCGCTATCAGGCTTAGCCTCTATTAAATCTCGCTGATTAAATTTACCATTGGCCTGCTGCAGGAAAACCTGGGCAGGAAATTTCTTATTACCGCCAATAGCAATATCATCAAGTCCGTTGCCATCAAGATCCCCGGCTGCGAGGGCCGGAGCATATGCGGACAGCTTATGAGGCAACAGCTTTTGTATGGTAAAATCGGGAAAGTCATCCTCCTGGTGCCGGTAATGAATGCCGGCGGACCCTGTGATTTCCGTAAATAAGACACCCTTATTTTTTTTCGGTACAACCCAATTATAAGGCTGGCGGGCATCGCTGATATTCACTTTCAGCGTTTGATTGGCCTTTACACTTTTTAAAACCTGCTTATAATTGTTCGGCCACCTGATCACTACAGAATCCAGCATATTGGTTTTGCCGAGGCCAAAATGAGCAATATTTTGAATAGACGATAAATATCCGCGATAGGGATTATTCTCATATACCTGGTGTTGTTTGCCAGCATAATAAATATCTACCCATGCACCGATACCATCCCTGTTAAAGCGGTCGCCGTTGAACTTAACCTGCAGGTAATTTGATGGTTTGGGAGTAAGCGCCCGGCTATTATTTTTATAAATAAGCGCCTCATCATTGATGTTATTGATCACCATATCCATTGCGCCATCATTATTCAGATCGGCATAAGCCGCTCCGTTTGAAAACGTTGGCAAATCCAGTCCCCATTGGCTTGAAACATCGCCAAAATTGAGGTCACCATTATTTTGGAACGCGTAATTATGGATTTTGACCGTAGGAATCTGATCTATTATAGTTTTTTTTGAGGCCGTAGCATAAGGATTGTTTCTGAAAACGATAAAGTCATGATCGGTAACATCCTTCGGAAATCCATTAGTTACAACGATGTCGCGGTAACCATCGTTGTTAAAATCAGTTATCAACGGCGTCCAGCTCCAGTCTGTTTCGGTTATCCCACTCAAAAATCCGGTTTCACTGAATATCGGGCTTCTAACAGAGTCATTCTGCCCTAATCCCGATCCCTGGTTTACCTGTAAGGTATTACGGGCATATTGGTACTGGTAAGCATAATGATTAAACAACTCGTACGACTGGTAGCTTTCCGGCATCGACATCATTTTCTTCCGGTAATTATCAGGCGGTGACATATCCAGCTCAAACACATCGGCCAATCCGTCGTTGTTCAAATCTTCAATGTCCTGGCCCATCGCATTCATCGAAGTATGCTTAAAGTACTCTTTAGATCTATTGGTGAACGTACCATCGCCATTATTGATGTAGAGGATATTGGGCGATATGAAATCGTTGGTAACATATATATCCTTCCATCCATCTTTGTTTATATCCACAATGGTCGCTGCATGTCCGTAGCCTTCAATAGAGATCCCGGCTTTTTTTGAAACATCGGTAAAAACCGGGTGCTTAAGTTTATCGTCCCAATGGCTTTCATATAACCTACCCGTACTTTTACCGCTACCATCTGAAATTATCGGACGAAACTGGTTTGCGTAGTAGCCGTCCCCCGGCCGGTTAACGGTAAGGTACATATCCAGTTTGCCATCATTATTGTAATCGAAAAATGCTGCCATGGTAGAGTAGGCCCGAATGTTGAGGCCATATTCCTTACCTTCTTCTTTAAAGTGAGGTATCCCCTCTTTATCTGCACCCTGGTTAATGTAAAGCAGGTTCTGCCGTTTAACGCTATCCTGCAACAGCGAATTACATACATAAATATCCTGCAAGCCATCATTATTGATATCTATAACAGCAACCCCTCTGCCCCATTTCCCCAAACCATTTACGCCCGCTTTATCGGTGACATCATCAAATTTAAAGTTGCCCCGGTTGAGATAAAGTTTGTTCGATACCATGTTGCCCGAAAAATAAATATCAGGCAAGCCATCGTTATTAAAATCGCCTATACCAACTCCACCGCCGTTATAAACATTGGCATTATCAATTGGATTGATGGAGTCGTTTTCGGTGATCAAATTATTGAAGGTAACGCCCGAATGCGATGATGGTATCAATTCGAACAGCGTTGTTTTCTTTTTGGCGCATGAAAAAAAAGCAACCGCAACAAATAATAAAGCGGGGTAAAATCTCTTCATTTATAAATTGGTTTATATGGAAAAGATAGGCTGTTATACACAGCCTATCTATTTCAACAAGTCCGGAAACTGATATTTTTAACCTTTGTTGTATAAATAAGGTAACTATTAATATCCAGGATTTTGATGCCCGTTTACTTTAGGGTTATTATCAAGTTCAGCCTGAGGAATTGGTAATAGCTCATCCCTGCCCTTTTTGAAATATGAGAACGGATCGGTAGTAAAGTATTGCTTTTTCCTCCAGCGAAGGATATCAATATTCCTTACTTCCTCACAACCCATCTCCACCATCTTTTCGTGCATAATGGCTTTTACAACATCTGCCTTCGAGCCAACCGGAAATTGTGCTGTTGGATAAGCAGGCATCGCAACATCTGCACGGGCACGTATCATGTTAAGATAATTAACTGCGGCGGCAGTATTACCCAACTCGTTTTCGCATTCGGCAAGCATCAATAATACCTCAGCATAACGGATAATACGCTGGTTGTTGCCACCTGGATGGAAGCTTGCTGCGGGCAAACCTTCTTTATAAATGATCATAAACTTGCGGAAACTGATCTTTTTAGTAACTCCGTTCATTACCGAAGAGTTACCGTTCTGATCACCATCTAAAAGCACCGAGGTACCTTTGTTATAAGTATCGCCCGATTGATAACAGGTGTAGTGGAACCTTGGATCAGATTTGGCAGCACCTGTAGCCGTATTTTCAAATTCATTAATTAATTTATTTGAAGGAATAAGGTTTCGCCAGGCAATCGGGTTATATTCCTGATTGCGCACAGTAGATTGCGCTTCGGTAGGGCTGTCGCCCCCCCAGTTAAAGCCGCTATCACCTTTATCAACAAATACAATCTCGAAGATGGATTCGCTGTTGAATTCCGTTTCCTCCTCAAAGTTGTCAAGATACCTGCTGGTCAATGTGTAACCGTTTGCTCCGGTTGTTGGAATTTTTAAAAGGGCGGCTTTTGCGCCTGCGTAATCGCCTGTTTGCATCAACACACGGCCAAGCATAGCATTTGCGGCAGAAGCGGTTGCCCGCCCTTTGTCGATGCCTGTTTTTTCGGGCAGAACAGCCGCTGCATCCTGTAAATCTTTAACAATCAAGGCATAAACTTCAGTTTCAGAGGCACGTGGCTGAAAATCATTTGGAGTTTTAACAGGTACTGTATAAAGCGGTACCCCTCCCCATTGCGAAACCAGGTCAAAATAAGCCCAGGCACGCAAAAATTTAGCTTCGCCAACCAGTCTGTCGCGTAAGGCAGTATTATCTGTTACTGCTGGTGCGTTTTGAATAACCACATTCGCCCTGAAAATCGCTATGTACCATGTGTTCCACACTGAGTTCAATACAGAGTTAGCGGGGTCACTATTGCCATTAAGCATCTGCCCTCTTGGAGCTTCAAGCTGTCCGCCGCCGGCTGCAACTTCATCACTCCTAAGGTCGTGAATAAAAAACCACTCTCTTGATACCAGTCCTAAGGAATGGATAGCAACGTAAATAGAGTTTACTCCATTGGTTAGCTGAGCGCTATTTTTATAATATTGGTCTGTTGTTACGTTATTTGGGTCGCTGGTATTAAGGGATCCCTTTTTGCAGGAATTTACCGTTGCCGTTACGATAATAGCAGTAAGGGCCGACCACAGGTATATTTTTTTAGTTTTCATCGCTGTATCTTTTTAAATTAATCGTTAAAAGGTTGCCTGCAAACCGAGTTGAACTACTCTTGGCTGCGGATACTGGCCGTAATCAATGCCGTTTGTTAGGGTACCATTACGTGAACCGATTTCGGGATCAAGACCTTTATATTTAGTAAACGTTAAAAGATTAGTTGATGCCACGTAAATCCTCAGCCTGTTAAGCGCGTTGTCTGTTTTTGCCCTTAACCATGATGTAGGAAAATTATAACCAATCTGCATATTTTTAACGCGCAGGTATGAGCCACTTTCAATCCACCTGGTTGAAGGCCTTTTATTGCCATTTGGGTCGCCTGAGAAGGCACGCGGAACATTGGTGCCGGTATTTGTAGGTGTCCATGCGTTTAAAACATTGGTACCCGCGTTAAACAGCCTTGGCATACCTTCCAGAATAATCCTTTCGGCATTAAATATTTTATTGCCATAAACACCCTGAAAAAACACCACTGCATCGAAATTTTTATAGGATGCGCTGTAGTTTAATGAATAGGTGAATTTGGGCAGATAGCTACCTATAAAGGTACGGTCGGCGTCGTTGATAACACCATCGTGGTTTACGTCCTTGAATTTGATATCGCCCGGAGCAGCTCCTGTTTGCGTCGGCGAATTAGAAACCTCAGCCGCATTTTGAAAAATCCCGTCGACAATAAGACCATAAAAAGATTGAACAGGTTGCCCCACTACTGTGTTAGTTAAAGGGTTGCCACCGCCATAGTCAGCATCGCCACCAGCGGTAATAGAAGCGTTAGCAGTATTAAGTGTTAAAACCTTGTTTCTGTTCAGGGAAAAGTTTCCGGTAATATCGTACTTAAATTCGCCTTTGGTTTTATGGTAGCCTAAAGTGATCTCAAAACCACGGTTACGCATCGATCCTACGTTAGCTAAAGTTCCGGCACCATTAAAACCAAAGCTGGGCGGTGTTGGTACGGTTAATAAAAGATTATCTGTTTTCCTGGTATACACCTCAGCGGCCAAAGTAAAGGCATCCTGGAATAAGCCCAGATCTAAGCCGATGTTGGTTTGCTTGGTTGTTTCCCACGACAGATTGGGGTTACTTAAGCCACTATAAAATGAGGCATTTCCGAGATCGGCTAAAGAACCGTTGAATGGATAGGTAGCAATATTAGACGATATAGGTTGCAAATAAGGATAATTGCCCAACACGGTACCGTTAATACCTGTTACACCATAACCGGCCCTTAATTTTAATGAAGATACGGATTTGAGCCCCTTCATGAAATCTTCCTGGTCAACCTTCCAGCCTAACGACGCGGCAGGGAAACTCTCGTGTTTGTGACCCGGCGCAAATACAGATAAACCGTCGCGACGTATAGAGCCTGATATCAGATATTTGCCTTCAAAATCATAACCTAAACGAGCAACTTCTGAAACAAGGAGATTAGTACCATAGGTAAAATTAGTGAAAAGATTGGTAGCGCCATTTAGTGTTTTCACCGTGTTGGTATTTTGGTTACCCGTTGAAACCTGGTTATCGCCACGCGAGCTTTGGGCTTCGTAAACTACGACAGCATTAACGTGATGTTTGTTGCCGAAGGTTTTATCGAAAGTAAGTTGTTGCGAGAACAATTGCGTGGTGCTCGATCCCCTCGTGTAATTAATAACCGCGGTTGGCGAACTTGAAGTACCGCCGTCATTATAAATAGGCGTGTAAGTATTGTTTTTGTTGGTGCCGTAATCAATACCATAAATTGATTTAAAGTTAAGCCATGAAGCAAACTTTAACGTTGCGTAAGCATTACCATGGATAGTGAAACCGTGATTGGTATTATTGATCAGGTTGGCTGCTTCAACCGGGTTGGTTGGATCCGAGCCGTCGAAGCTGTTTTGTGGCCCCATGAACCCGCCTGCATTGTTTGGATTGTAGACTGGCAGATATGGCTGCATCCTGACAACATTTGTTATAGCAGTACGGTTACCCGCGTCTACGCCGTAAAGCTGATGATTAACGGTGGCGTTGAATGTTTCGCCAAACGACAGGATTTTGCTGATAGTATGATCGGCGTTAACGCGAATCGCCTTGTGGTAGGCACTCAAGCCCTGAGCAATACCCTGCTGATCGAAGTAATTTGCCGAAGTGTAAAAGCGGGTCACCGCGTTGCCACCGCTCAATGCCACATTGTGCTGTTGTATAGGTGCGTTACTTCTGAAATAAGCATCCTGCCAGTTGGTATTGGTTTGGGCAAAGGTTTGAGAGCTACCTGCATAAATTGGTTTATTAAAGTTTTCTGGCTGCAGGCGTGGCGGTAAGGCTATACCGGCTGAACCGTTAAGCGCACGCTCATATTGCAGGTATTGCTGGGTATTAAGCAGGTCATATTTTTTGATAACGTTTTGTATGCCATAATATGAGTCGATAGTAACCTCTGTGCGGCTATTATTGTTACCTTTTTTGGTGGTGATGATGATAACACCATTTGTACCCCGGGAACCATAGATTGCCGCGGCACTCGCATCCTTCAACACATCAATACTTTGAATATCTTTAATATCAACGCCCGTAAGGCTGCCAGGATAACCATCAACAATATACAAAGGATCAGATCCATAATTCACGGAACTTATACCGCGCAATGAAATAATGGCTCCGGTTCCCGGACTACCATTACTGGTAACGGTAAGACCAGCTATACGGCCTTGTAGTGCTTCAATGCCCCCCACAGGTAAAGAGGCCAGGGTTTTACCGCTAACTGATGACACCGCTCCTGTAACTTTAGCACGTTTTTGTGATCCATAACCAACCACAACCACTTCTTCCAGGCTCTTGGTGTCTTTTTTCATTTGCACTTTTAGCTCTGTGCCGCTGGTAACTGTAACCTCTTGTTGCATAAAGCCGATTAACTTGAAAACGAGTACGGCTGAATTTCCAGGTACTGTTATTTTAAAGTTGCCGCTGGCATCAGTTGTTACGCCTTGCGTTGTGCCTTTTATGGCAACCGACACACCGGGCAGCGGTTGGTTATCTTCATCAGTAACTTTGCCCGAAACGCTAAACGCGGGCTTCATTTTCAAAGCACCATTTCATTAATGGTAATACCATTTAATGAACCTGCAAAGCCACCGGTACGCGCAATTGATACCGACGGCATGGCTAACGTACATCCTGTTAGGATGAGCGTAGCGTAACGCCACCTTTTGTTATAAATTTTTTGTAAAGAATACTTCATGTTGTTAAGGTTTAAAATTTTTATTTCGTTCGGAAAAAAGCGGTACTTCAAATTTGTGCCCAACGTTTTCCGTATCGCTTATATAGCAAATGCCTTAAAATCGTTCTGACTCACTTTTGGGCACCGTTACCGGAATTAAAAGATGATATGCAAATTGCCTGGAACAGGTACCCGGGCTTAAGCCGGAATTGAAAATGTG
>NZ_DASVOB010000484.1:0-28075 GCF_036383575.1 Mucilaginibacter sp. | reverse complement strand
GAAGATGAAAATAGTTTGGCTGCCGCTGGCAATCTCCTCGCGGGTAAGGCCCGAAAACTCAAATCCATAACCCGCAGGTAATGTTTTAGCACCAACTTCCTGTATAGCTTTAATGGCATCACCCGTACTGAAACCCGGTTTCGGCGCACCTGTTACCGAAATAGAAGTGAACAGGTTAAAGCGATTGATCGACTCCGGACCGTAAACCCTTTTCAGTGTAACAAACTCAGATATAGGTGCCATGGTGTTATTGGCATTGCGCACATACATATTGTTCAGACTACCTGTGGTGCCCCTGTAAGCAGCATCAGCCTGGATCATTACGCGGTATTGCTTGCCAAATTCGTTAAAGTTAGAAGCATAAACACCACCGAAATAGCCTTGTAATGCACTTAATACAGAGTTTACGGTAATGCCCGCGTCCTTACATTTAGCCACATTAACATCAACCAAAAACTGCGGGAAGTTGGTATTAAAAAATGTAGAGGCATATTGAATTTCGGGACGCTGGTTCAACGCACCGAGGAACTTGCCGTTTATTTCGGCGAATTTCACAATGTCGCCCCCGGTTTTATCCTGTACCTGGAACTCGAAACCACTGCTGTTACCAAAGCCCTGTAAGGTTGGCGGAGCAAAAAACAGAACAGTAGCACCTTTAACCCCGGCTGTCATACCAAAAAGTTTACCGATAACAGTGTTCACATCTGTTCCTTTGGCAGTACGTTTGTCCCAGGGTTTCAGCTTGATCATGATCAGGCCGTATGAACCGCCTGCACCACTCAAGATCCCCTGACCAGCAACCCTGATGGTCGACTCCACTTCGGGCAGTGACCTTATCATGCCCGATACCTGGTCGATAACCTGGGTGGTACGCTCCAATGACGAAGCAGGCGGCAACGACACATCGCCAATAATAAATCCCTGATCTTCATTGGGCACGAAGCCCGATGGCGTTGTTTTAAGCAGGAACCAGAAAATCAAACCAAAAACAGCGATCCCCGCAATAGCAATCCATTTTTTAGCGGCAAGAAAGCCAACCGATTTTTTATACTTACGGGTAAGTGTATCAAAGCTGGTATTGAAAGCTGTATAAAACCGCTGCAAAAGACCTGTTTTATGATGCTCTCCTTCGGGATGAGGCTTCAATAACAACGCACACAATGCCGGGCTTAATGTTAAAGCATTTACAGCGGAAATTAAGATAGCGATAGCAAGCGTTAAACCAAACTGTTTGTAAAACACCCCGGTTGAGCCGGTAATAAATGAAACCGGGATAAACACCGCCGCCATTACCAAAGTAATGGATACAATAGCCCCGCTGATATCATTCATGGCGCTGATGGTAGCTGCTTTTGCAGATTTGGCACCATGATCCAGCTTGGCATGTACGGCTTCGACCACCACAATGGCATCATCCACCACAATACCGATAGCCAGCACCATGGCGAACAACGTAAGCAGGTTAATGGTAAAGCCAAATAATTGCAGAAAGAAGAATGTACCTACAATAGCCACCGGCACGGCAATAGCAGGGATCAGCGTAGAACGGAAATCCTGAAGGAATACAAATACTACGATAAACACCAGTATAAAGGCCTCAATCAGCGTATGTACAACCTTTTCTATCGAGGCATCTAAAAAGTCGTTAACGCTAAAAAGGGAAGTATAGCTAATACCCGTAGGGAACGTTTTTGAAGCGGCCTCAATGGTTTGCTCACAATTTTTAATTAATTCATGCGCGTTTGAACCGGCAGTTTGATAAATGGCTATACCTACAGCCGGTTTGCCATTCATGGTAGTAGCATTAGCATAGCTTTGCGCGCCAAGCTCAACCCGTGCTATATCTTTCAGGCGCAATAGTTGTCCCTTTGTTGATGAGCGGATCACGATGTTTTCAAACTCAGGTACACTTGTAAGCCTGCCTTTGTACTTTAACACGTACTGGAACGACTGGTTATTGTTCTCACCTACTTTACCCGGTGCGGCCTCAATATTCTGCTCAGCAAGGGCGTTGTTCACATCATCGGGTACGAGGCCATAAGTAGCCATTACATCAGGTTTTAACCAAATGCGCATAGAGTAGTCCTGTATACCAAATGATGACGCGTCGCCTACACCATTGATACGCTTGATCTGCGGCAGCAAGTTAATGTTGGCATAGTTTTGCAGAAATTTCTCGTCGTAGCTTTTGTTGTCGCTCGCCAGGGTAAATACCATCACCATGCTGCTTTGACGCTTGCTGGTAGTAACACCGGCCTTTGTAACTTCGGCAGGAAGTAAACTGGTGGCTTTTGATACCCTGTTCTGCACGTTTACTGCTGCCAGATCGGGATCGGTACCCTGTTTAAAATATACGGTGATAACTGCGCTGCCGTCATTGCTTGCGGTAGAGGTCATGTAGGTCATTTTCTCCACACCGTTGATTTGTTCTTCGAGCGGTACAATAACGCTTTTCATTACCACTTCGGCATTGGCACCCTGATATGATGCTGATACCTGCACCGTTGGCGGCGCTATATCGGGGTATTCGGATATGGGCAAGGTTGTAAGGCCCAGGATACCCAGTATGACTATAATTACCGATATCACGGTAGATAGTACTGGTCTTTCAATGAATGTACGTAACATATTATTTATGTTGATGCCAGGCGACAAAAGACACCCGGCAAGGTTGCTTTGAAAATTATTTTAGATCCTTGTATACTGCGGCACTCTCCTGCACTTCCGGCTTGATAACCATACCGTCTTTTAAGCTGCCTGCCCCGTCGGTAACAATGGCGTCGCCCGCTTTAAGGCCATCAGTAACTACATAATATTGGCCCGCTGCAAGATCCATAACACTTACCTCGGTATTTTTAACTGCTCCCTTGCCATCAACCACGTAAACAAAATGCTTGCCCTGCAATTCGTATGCGGCTTTTTGAGGGATCAGCACGGCATCTTTGATTGTTTGGGGGATTTGTATCGTAGCACTTCCGCCGCTACGGATCAGACCAATAGGGTTGGGAAATGTTGCCCTGTAACTTGCCGATCCGGTTTCGGTATTTATTAAACCGCTGATGGTTTCAACCTTACCTTTTTCGGCATAAGTGCTGCCATCGGGCAATACCAATGAAACAGGTGGCGTATTAGCCAGTTTTTGGTTCATGGTGCTCCCCTTTACCGTTCTTGAAAAATCAAGCAGTTGTTTTTCATTGAGGGCGAAGTAGGCATACACCTTACCGATATTGGATACTGTTGTTAATGGCTGCGCGGTTGAGCTGGTGATCAGGCTTCCTAATTTATAAGGAATTGCTCCAACCACACCATCAACCGGGCTGGTAATAACGGTATAGCCCAAATTGGTTTTGGCGTTGGCTAAACTGGCTTTTGCCTGTGCAAGGGCGGCTTTGCGTGCTTTTAGCGTATACTCGGCCGATTCAAGCTCGTAATGGCTGATGATGTCTTTTTCTACCAGTGGTTTGGTTTTGTTAACCTGCAGCTCGGCCGCGCTTACATCTGCTTCGGCACTGGCGATGGCTGCATTAGCGGTATTAACGTCCTGGGCATATTGCGGCGCACTGAGTTTGAATAGCAGCTGGCCTTTTTTCACCACGCTGCCTTCATCAATATAGATCTGGTCGATGTAACCATCAACCTTTGGGCGGATCTCGATATTTTGCTGCCCCTGAAGTGTAGCCGGGTATTCGCTGTTCAGCGTGGCATCATGTAAACTAATTTTTAAAACCGGGTAGCTTTGTGGTGGCTGGGGAGCACCCGCGGCCATAGCACCGCCCTGGTTTTGACCACCGCCGCATGACGACAATAAAATTAAGGCGGCACTAAAGCCGGTTAGCAGTTGAACTGTATTTTTCATAAATATAAACTTGTAGCTATTTGATTGAATTGATATAAAAGGCATTGCAGGTTATTTGGGTGTTAATTATTCTGTTTGACAAATGCGTTAATAACAGGGTAAATTTTTTATTGGAAAATCATATTACAGATCATCTTTTTCCGCTCGTTAATGAGGCAGGCATAGCTTTCATTACTCAGGTTAAAAGCCTTTCGGTATATGGGGCTCATGATAAGTGGGTATGACATCAGCGAAAATAGGTTGAGCACAAAATGTACGGGGTTCATCGGGGCGATATTCCCGGCTTCCATCTCCGTGTTGATCTGTTCAAGGAACATACTGATGTGATGAGGCTTGATTTCGTCGGTATACTTACAGGCATTTGAGTTGATCTCGGTGATCAGGAAGGTTTCCTGGTAAGGGTAAGTGTTGGACTCGGTTAAAAACAAGTCGATAAAGTTTTCGATCTTCTTTTTAAACGGAAGTTCGGATGCCATAACAGCATCAAGACGTGTAGTTAAAGCAAGCATCGCCTCTTTAAATACCTGTTCAATTAATACATCTTTTGTACGGAAATAGTAATTTAACAATGTGCGACTTACTCCTGCGGCATCGGCAATATCCTGCGTGTTTGCATGAAGCCGGCCCTCGGCAAAAAAAATGTGCTTGGCGGTGTCCTTAATTAATTGCTCGGCACCTGTGTCCCTTATCGGCATAAACAAACCTGGTGTTTAACCAGGCACACTATTACGCCCGGTCGCATCAAAAATCTGATGACGAGGCAAAATTGGTTCAATTATCGTCTTTGCAGAATGTTTAAAGGATGGAGCAATATGTCAAAAAGTCGTTTTTGCTAAAAAGATTGTAATAGAATAGCAATAATAATTATACTATTACAACGATACTATTAATTTGCGATTAAAATTACAACAAAGAACATATACCCCCATAAGATTGGGCGGAGAGAGCCTTCAGAGAGCTACGATGTACCCACAAGTTTTCATTTAACAAAAATGTCATTTCGAACGAGCAAGCAAGGGAAAAGCGGCGCGAGGAGAAATCTTCTACACCATACACAGCTGTAGTGGCGCTTACAGAAGATTTCTCCTCACCATCAATGCGCAATCACGTCCAAGGTTCGTTCGAAATGACATTTTAGTATTTATTAAGGGGTTTGGCGGTATTTACTGGGACTGATACCGCATTGTTTTTTGAAAAACTTACTAAAAAAGAACTGATCGGCAAAGTTGAGATACGCCGCCACCTGGGCTATGGTTAATGCCGGATCATTTAAGGCAACCTTTGCTTCCATGATCACTATTTCGTCAATAAACTCGCCTGCTGTTTTACCGGTTACCTCTTTTACCGTTTGGGAAAGGTATTTAGGAGTAATGTTCAACATAGCCGCGTAGGCCTGTACGCTTCTTTCTTCCTTGAAATACTGCGGAAGAATCTTCAGGAAACGAAAAGTTAATTCCTCCTTACGCGTACCTTTTATCTCTCCTAATTTTTCCTGCTTCTTATATAAGGCACTTACCTCATAAATAAAACCGGTGAAAAGGTTTAGTAGTACTTCATCCTGAAAAGCAAGCTCATCGCAGATGTCTATTTTACTTTCAATGATATCAAGGATTGCTGTAAGCGGGGCTATAGACTTTTCACCGGTAACCAACAAGGGGCTAACCTGCGACGACAAAAAATCAAATGCCTCAACATTTTTGGTGTGGATACTGGTAGCTGATAAATAAGCCGAGGTAAATATGACCGAGGTAAGTCTGCAATCCGGCGAAACATTAAGAAACTGGCGAACGGTATTAGGCGCGATGAGCAGTATATTGTCCTTTTTTACATTATACTCCAGTAGACCTACATTGATGGAAAAATCGCCTTCATGAACCAGCGTAAAAGAAAAATGATCTGACCTGAAAGGGTACAAAATTGGCACTTCAATATCACCCGGGCTAAATGAGGTTACATACAAACCCTTATGTTGACTTGTAATGCCAAGCGGAGCAAGTAATTGCTCCATGGTATGCGTCTGTACAGGCAGGATCTCTTTTGGCATAGTAGGCAATAATAACTATTATTTACACTAATTATTACGAATTGGATCGAATTACACGAATTAGCTGCCAAGTCCCTAATTCGTGTAATTCGATCCAATTATAAACGCCTTGCCAAGGCATTCGTGTATATCAGCTCATCGACGGGAACGAGATCCCTTTGATTTTCCTGAACAATTCAACGGCATACAGATCTGTCATGCCCGAAACAAAATCAAGGATGGTTTGGATCTTTGAATAATCGTCTTCCTCTTTGGTTAAAAATTGTTTGGGGATCAGCTCAATCAATTTGCTATGATATTTTGAATTGTTTTTTAAATAAGCGGGAACAAACTCTTCCAGCAAACCGCCCATTACTTTATATCCCGCAACCTCTTTTTGTACAACCGAGCTGTAGTTGTAGATCTTTTTTACAGATACTTTTTCGATCGATTTCATCGCAGACCGCAACGGTTCTTCAATAGCGTCCATCAACGCCGAATTAAAATCGCCATTCATGATCTCTTCCTGTTTGTCATAAAACAGGTTTGAGCATTGGTTTACCAAAGTGTTTATTGCTATCGCCCTCAAATAGCCCACTTTAGCATCTGTATCATCAAACTCTTCCAATCGCTCTTCCATCCTTGGAATAGTACACAATGGCATCAGCAATGCTTTCACTTCCTCATACGAAAGTATTTTAAGCCGATGAGCATCTTCCAGATCAACAACGTTGTAGCAAATGTCATCCGCAGCCTCAACAAGGTATACCAATGGGTGCCTTTTATAAATAAGTTCATCACCCTCTACCCTGATCAACCCCAGATCAATTGCTATCTTTTCGAAATCCTGTTGGTCGGAAGCGAAAAACCCGTACTTCTTACGATAGATGACCCCTTTTTTATGTCCGGCTACAGATGAACATGGATATTTTGCAATTGAAGCTATGGTTGAATAGGTTAATGCCAAACTCCCCCGGCCTTTACCGGCAAACGGATGCGTTAATAATCTTAAAGCGTTAGCATTACCTTCAAAATGCGTCAGATCTTCCCATTGCTGAGGGCTAACAGTATCTTTGTAACCCTTACCGTCTCCTTCAGCAAAATAGTGTGAAATAGCCGATTCGCCTGAATGTCCAAAAGCGGGGTTACCTAAGTCATGAGCCAGGCAGGCAGCCGCTATCATATTACCGATCTCACTGATAAGAGGATACTTCTTTTCTACTTCGGAATCTTCCTTAAGCATCCTGTTAAAATGCATACGGCCCAATGAACGCCCTACACTGGCAACCTCTAAACTATGCGTAAGACGATTGTGTACAAAAACGCTCCCCGGCAAAGGGAAAACCTGGGTTTTATTCTGCAACCTCCTAAATGGTGATGAAAAAATTATCCGGTCGTAATCTTTCTGAAATTCCGATCGTGCATCGATATGGTTTGCAATATATTTATCCTCGTAACCCCAGCGTTTTGCCGATAATAGTTGATCCCAGTTCATTATAGTATGATGTGTATAGGGCGGCAAAAGTAGCCATTATACCCGAAAGAAATACGGGATATTAATCCGTGCTAAGGGAAACCATATTATGACAATATGAGCTGATATCAGGTTTATTTCAATAATTTATCAATCACTGAAGTTACCTTCTCTTCAAAATTATCATCATAACCAGAGAACACATTAGCTATCTTCCCCTCTTTATCAATAATATAAAAAGTAGGAAATCCGCTTACATGATATGATTTAACAGCATCGCCCCGATTTACATAGATAGGATATTTCAGATTGTTAATTTTTCTGAATTTCACAATAGCACTTTTGCTATCCCGCTCTGTCATGCTCGCTATCGCAACATTTTGATTTTTATATTTCTCTTGAATGTTATTGAGCGGCTTAACAGAAAGCATACAATAATAACAACCGATAAAAAAGTAATCCAGCAATACCACCTTGCCCCTGAATTTAGATAATATGATCTTTTTTCCATCCACCCCATCTAATACCAAATCTGGAGCAACCGTTCCCTGTGTCAACAACTCAAGTTGAGGCTCGTTTTTCTCCTCATGAAACCCTTTAGGAATGATCAGATCGGCTACACCGAGATCCTGATCAAACTTGTAATCAAAATAATGGTCTTCTGAATAATAATTGGTTATGGTATTCCCTATTTCCGCACTTCTGGCGTTACGTGTGATGCATACAGGCATGTCAGAAACCTTATCAATAAACAAATGTAAACGGGTATACAGATGTTCTTTATTAACGATGGTATCGCGGCTATTAATAATTAAGTGCGAACAGATGGCACCATCAATTGTAGTATCAGCAGCACTTGTTATTGCGTATGGCTTTTTCTTTACAAAATCATTAATCCAATTTAAATCGACAAGCAAATTAAGCACTGCGTAAGTCTTAAACTCTCCTATTCTATAGGTGCTGTCGCTGGGATTTAAGCCTATTCTGTTTTTCCCGTTATATAATTCTGTTCTGATCAAGTCGCCGGCTTTGCTGAGGGTCTCCGTTCTATATAAGTAACCCAAAGCATTGTTTTCAGGTGCTTTTAAAATAAAATTTCGGGTTTGCCCGCTTGAAGTATCAGTTGTAAAAAAATCCTTTATTTTATTTGTGTGCCGATAACTGAAGTTCTTGTAGTGATCAATTTTATCGATAGTTTTTTGAACTAAAGTTGCCTGGGCGCTTACATTTCCGCTGTACATAGCAAATGCGATGCAAACGGATGCCTTAAATGTTTTAATAGAGGGAATCGTCATTTGTAATAGGTTTTAAGTTATCATTATAACGCAAACCAATACAGCTTATTCTCTTAACCGTCTAAATCCGTTATTTTCCCAGCGCTTACACCACCTCAAAATGCTGCCGAAACTTTTCCTCTTCCAGATCCAGCAGGTCCAATTGTTGTTTTACAATATCGTCGCTGATGTTTTCTTTTTTGTTGAGGGTTAACAGCAGGGCGCGCTGCTGATCCATTACGTCGTTTAAGATCATGCGATAGTCATGATAAAAGGTGTCAGCACGCTGTTCGCTATTGTCCTGCTCCCAATCCTTCAGGAGTTCCATATCGGCGCTTAACCTCAGTTTAAAGGCCTTTACCATATCGTTATCCGCCAAATTATCCGCATATTTATCTTCAAGTATTTGCAAAGCCAGTTTTGATAACTTCTTCCTTACCAATTGTTTTTGCTGTTCAGGCGAACCTATATAATCACGATCAGGCATATTTACAAGCTTTACCAATATTGGCAAGGTAAGCCCCTGTACAACCAGTGTAAACATGATTACCACAAAGGTGATAAACAGAATAAGGTTTCGTTGAGGAAAGGCTGCCCCTGAAGGTAAAAGCTCGGGAATACTCAGGGCAGCAGCAAGCGAAACCACACCACGCATCCCTGCCCAGCCTAACAACAACGGGCCTTTCCAGCCGGGACTTGGATCGGCCGTGGTAATGTAACGGCTGATAAATATGGTAAATATGGTGGCACCATAGGTACTGGCCAAACGGGCTATTATCAATACACCTGTTATGATCAGGCTATAATTTAGTGCCGGTTTAAGTCCATCGGGACCAAGTGCCTTTATAACTACCGGAAACTCTAACCCTATCAGTATAAACACAAAGCCGTTTAAAACAAAAGCTACTGTTTCCCAAACATTTATCCCTTGCAACCTACTGCGATAGCTTAATATAACATGTCTTTGGGACGAAAGGAACAATCCCCCGCTTACTACAGCCAATACCCCTGAAAAGTGAAATTCTTCCGCTGCCATGTACATGGCATATGGCGTAATAAACGTAAGGATAATATCAATATTAGCTGTAGTTGGTAACCACCGGTGTATGGTGTAAAATATAAGGGCAACAGCCAACCCGATAACAATTCCCATCACAATAACCAATACAAAGCTTAACGCAGCCTGACCAAAAGCAAATTTACCGGTAATAACTGCCGCGAGTGCAAACCTGAATATCACTAAACTTGATGCATCGTTCATGAGGCTTTCGCCTTCAACAATAGCAATAAACCGCTTAGGTACTTTGATGTTTTTCAATATAGTGCTGGCCGATACGGCATCCGGCGGCGAGATGATCCCTCCAAGCAGGAAACCCAATGGTAATGTAAAACCAGCTACAAGACTATTTGATACAAAGGCTATCAGGCAGGATGTTAAAATAACAATCAAAAACGCGAAGCTGGAGATGACCCTGCGCCATTTCCAAAAATCTTTCCAGGAAGTATTCCAGGCCGATTCATAGAGCAAAGGGGGCAAAAAGATCACAAAGATGAGGTCGGGTTGGATTTCGATACCTTTTAAAAAAGGAACAAAGCCAAGCGGCAGGCCAACTAAAACCAGTAATATAGGATAGGCAATTTTGATTTTTTGCGCCAGCATTACCACAAAGAGGATAACAACTAAAAGGCAGGCACACTGAATAATAATATGATGCAGCATATAGCTAAAATACAATTATTCGTTGAGTAAAGGTTATTTGCAAATTATTAAGCACACATTAATAAAACATGAACAAATAATCGTTTTGGCAGTTATAAAAACATCAAAAAGATCTGTTAAAGTAAAAATTGAGATCTAAAAAGATAAAATCCTAACAAACAAGGATAAAAAATAAAAATAAAGTCACTTTATATCAAGAAAAATACAAAGTCATTTGAATAGCTTCAAATATTTTGGTAAATTCGCAATCATGGCGTCGACGATAAAAAAAATATTCTTTGCATTATTTTTTTTCCAGCTTGCAATAGCTGTTGCCCCTGCTGGCGCCGAATCAATTTTAACGCACTACAAAAAATCAGGTTCATCTGCTGATATTATTTCCCTTACCCATCAAAGGATCATAGGGCAAATTCAGCAACAGGAAGTGCAAGACGATTCACCTGATTCGGATGGCAACGAAGCAGCCCATACCCGTAACGTTATCCGCTTTTTACCCAGCAGGGTAAACTACTCGTCGGCATTATTACCGGGCCAACAGCTTTTACTGGCCGATGTTATATCAATAGTTGCAAAACAACACAACCAGAATAAATCCATTAAGGGCTTTTTGCCTGCATATTATAATTTTCTCTTCAGGCTCAGTCCGTTCTGATTCTTTTTCCGTCTCAAATGCCCTTCGTGGCAAATCCCTGTTTTAAACAATCAAATTTAACATTGGCTAACAGTACGTGATATGCACTGCTTTGCCTATTACCCCCATTCGGAAAAAATGAAAAGGTTAATTATTTATATGCCCTTACTGGCCATAGTTGCCGGTATATTTGTCACGGGCTGCTCTTCAAAAGCTAAAACCAGTAGCGAAACTGCTGCTTCAGATACCCTTCAGCTGCCTGTGCTTACCTTAAATACACGAGATACAGTTCTTCAAAAATCATACGTTGCCGATATTCAGGCGCAAAAAAACATCGAGATCCGCTCACGTGTTCGCGGCTTCCTCGAAAAAATATATATCGACGAAGGCAAGCAGGTTAAAAAAGGTCAGCTTTTATTTAAACTTAACGACCAGGAATTTAAAGTAAACCTGTCAAAAGCGAAGGCTGCGCTAAGCAACGCCATGGCCGACGCCAAAGCGACCGAACTTGAAGTAACACGGGTTAAACTACTGGTTGACAAGAAAGTAATTTCCAAATCAGAACTTGAAGTTGCCGAATCAAAAATGAATGCCGACAAGGCAACGATTGAAGAAGCCCGCTCCATGGTACAAAGCGCCGAAGATCAATTGGCTTATACTTACATCCGTGCACCGTTTGATGGCATCATAGACAGGATCCCGCTTAAGTCGGGTAGTTTAATTGATGAAGGCACATTGCTTACCAGTCTTTCGGATATCAGCTCGATGTATGCTTATTTCAGTTTTCCCGAAAATGAATACCTGCAATATATCCGCAAAAAAGAATCGGCCCCCGGGCAAACAAGCGATAAGGTTAAATTGGTATTAGCTGACGGACTGGACTTCCCCTATCAGGGCGAAATAGAAACTGTAGAGGCGGAAATTGAGCAGAAAACAGGCTCTATCAACTTCAGGGCAAAGTTCCCAAATCCGCAAAAGTTGTTAAGACATGGTGCTACCGGCAAGCTTTTCATCTCCACCAAAGCAGATAGCGTGATCATGGTGCCGCAGCAATCGGTATTTGATATCCAGGATAAAAGCTACGTATACATAGTTGACAAGGATAATAAACTGCACATGCAGGCATTTTTGCCGCAAACCCGTTTTTCTACCTATTACATTGTAAAAGACGGCTTAAAAGCAGGCGACAGGATCTTGTTTCAGGGAGCGCAAAACGTGCGTGATGGCATGATCATTAAACCAAGGAAAATGGCAAAAGACTCATTGCTGGCAATGAAGTAATCAGTTGCCCATGTTTCCATTTCCAGGCTGCGCAAACGCGCGGCACAGGTTTATTGTACACTTACCCTAACAAACTATGTTCGAAACTTTTATAAAGCGACCAGTGCTGTCGCTTGTTATCTCATTGATAATTACCATGCTGGGCGTGCTGGCATTAATAACGCTGCCCGTTACCCAGTTCCCTGATATCGTACCACCATCGGTAACCGTAACCGCCAACTATACCGGCGCCAACGCCGAGGTATGCGCCAAAGCCGTAGCTACCCCTCTGGAACGTGCTATCAACGGCGTTCCAGGCATGACCTACATGTCTACCGTTTGCAGTAACGACGGTTTAACGGTGATCCAGATTTACTTTAACGTTGGGGTTGACCCCGACCAGGCCGCGGTGAACGTTCAAAACCGTGTAGCCACCATTATTGACGAAATGCCGGAAGAAGTTATCAAAGCCGGCGTTACCACCGAAAAAGAAGTGAACAGCATGCTGATGTACCTGAACATCATGAGCCAGGATACCAGCATGGATGAAAAGTTCATTTATAACTTCACTGATATCAACGTTTTACAGGAACTTAAGCGAATTGATGGTGTAGGCAGGGCCGAGATCATGGGCGCTAAGGAATACTCCATGCGTGTATGGCTTAAACCCGACAGGATGATGGCTTACAAGGTATCTACCGACGAGGTGATAGACGCCATCCGTGCCCAAAACGTTGAAGCCGCCCCGGGTAAAACCGGCCAAAGCTCGGATAAAACCCCACAGGCGCTACAATATGTATTGCGCTATCCGGGTAAGTTTTTTGAGCCCAAACAATATGAAAACATTGTGATCCGCGCCGAGGAAGATGGTTCGGTATTAAGATTGAAAGAAATTGCTGATGTTGAATTTGGTTCGTTAACCTACAGTATGGTATCCAATACTGATGGCAAACCATCGGCGTCAATCATGATAAAACAACGCCCGGGCTCAAATGCCCGCGAGGTGATCAACAACATCAAAACCCGCATGGCCGAGCTTAAAGAAAGCTCTTTCCCGGCCGGGATGACCTTCAACGTAAACTATGACGTATCGCGCTTTCTGGATGCATCCATACATGAAGTATTACGTACGCTGGTTGAGGCTTTTATACTGGTTTTCATTGTAGTATTTATTTTCCTGCAAGATTTCCGGTCTACCTTAATTCCCGCTTTGGCCGTACCCGTCGCCCTTATCGGCTCACTGTTTTTTATGCAGATGCTGGGTTTCTCCATCAACCTGCTCACGCTGTTCGCATTGGTGCTGGCCATAGGTATTGTGGTGGATAACGCGATTGTTGTGGTGGAAGCCGTGCACGTAAAAATGACCGAAAACCATATGAATGCTATGGATGCCACGGTAAGCGCCATGCGCGAGATCAGCGGGGCTATTGTGGCTATTACACTGGTTATGTCGGCGGTGTTTGTGCCGGTGGCCTTTATGTCGGGACCGGTTGGTGTGTTTTACAGGCAGTTTTCGCTTACGCTGGCTATCTCTATTGTGATATCGGGTGTGAATGCATTGACACTCACTCCTGCCCTTTGCGCTATTATGCTTAAACATGACCCTGCGCCTAAAAAGAAAAACCTGATACAGCGTTTCTTTGGTGGCTTTAATAAAAGGTACGACGGGTTACAGAACAAGTATTCAACCTTCATGACCTACCTGTCGCCACGCAAGGGGATTACTTTAATATTGTTGGCAGGGTTCTTTGTGCTTACATGGGGTACAAGCGCCATTTTGCCAACAGGTTTCATCCCAACTGAAGATCAGGGCATGCTCTACGTTAACGTGACCACTCCGGCCGGTGCAACTGTTGAACGTACCGAACAAGTACTGAAAGAGATTGAAGCCAAAACCAAATCGATGAAATCTATCGAATCGGTTTCAACCCTTTCGGGATATAGTTTGGTGAATGAGATTGCCGGTGCATCGTACGGTATGGCCATGATCAACCTTAAACCATGGGACGAACGCAGTGAATCATTGGATGATATCATTGCCGAGCTGACTGCAAAAACAAAAAATATCGGCGATGCTTCGATCCAGTTCTTCCCTCCGCCTACCGTGCCGGGCTTTGGTAATGCCAGCGGTTTCGAGATTCGCGTACTTGACAAAAGTGGCCAGGGCGATCTGCAAAAAGCCGCCGAGGTTACCAAAAACTTTGTTGACGCGCTTAATGCCTCGCCGGAGATCGCAGGGGCATTTACCAGTTTCGACCCTAACTTTCCGCAGTATATGATCTCCGTTGACCAGCAAACGGCGGCACAAAAGGGTATTACTGTTGACAAAGCAATGTCGACTCTGCAAACGCTGATGGGTAGTTTTTACGCCTCAAACTTCATTCGCTTTGGGCAGATGTACAAGGTGATGGTACAAGCCTCGCCCGAATACAGATCACGCCCCGAGGATGTGTTAAACCTGCAGGTTAAGAACGATAAAGGCGAAATGGTTCCATTTTCTACGTTCATAAAAATGGAGAAAGTATTTGGCCCCGAGCAGCTTACCCGTTACAACATGTACACATCGGCCATGGTAACCGGCGATGCTGATAAAGGTTTCAGTAGTGGTGACGCCATCAAGGCAATTGAACGTATCGCTGCCGAAAAACTACCGAAAGGTTATGCTTTTGAATGGTCGGGCATGACGCGCGAGCAGATCCTGTCCGGCAACCAGGCTATCTACATTTTTGTGATCTGTTTGATATTCGTTTACCTGCTGCTGGCTGCCCAGTACGAAAGTTTCCTATTGCCGCTTCCGGTTATCCTCTCGTTGCCTACCGGTATTTTCGGCGCATTCTTTTTCCTGAAGATAACCGGGCTCGAAAATAATATTTACGCACAGGTAGCCTTGGTTATGCTTATCGGTTTGTTAGGCAAAAACGCCATTTTGATAGTTGAGTTTGCTATCCAAAGGCAAAAAGAAGGACTTACCGTTTTGAAAGCAGCTATTGAAGGCGCGGTTTCCCGTTTGCGGCCGATATTGATGACATCCCTGGCGTTCATAGCCGGTTTGATCCCGCTGTGCGTAGCCAGTGGCGCGGGTGCAATGGGTAACCGTTCTATCGGTACAGCCGCCGCAGGCGGGATGCTGATGGGAACTATTTTCGGACTAATACTTATTCCAGGACTGTATGTAATCTTCGCGGGATTGGCTGAGCGGAACAAAAAGAAAAAGCCCACCGAAGAAGCGGTTCATCATGAACTGGATATCGTTAATAATTAATCAAGATCAACAATGCTAAAAAAAGCAATTTTCTATATACTTAATACGGCACTTTTGCTGGTGATCATGGCCGGCTGTAAAAGCTATAAACCGGTCACGGGCCAGGAAGTAGCAGCCAATTTACCATCAACATTTAATAATAATACTGATACGGCCACGGTAGCAAGCCTGCCTATCGGCCAGTTTTTTGCCGATCAAAGGCTCGTTAACCTGATTGACACAGCCTTTAAGGCAAATCCCGATCTGCTAAGCGCCCTGCAAAGGGTTGAGGCTGCAAGGGCTAACCTTAGGTTCAATTCTTCAAAGTTATTACCTACCATAAACCTTGCTGCTAATGCCGGAGTTGAAAAATATGGCGATTACACACAAAACGGTGTAGGTAATTACGATACCAATTTTTCAAATAACATCAATAGCGATCAGCATATCCCTAACCCAGTGCCTAACTATTTCCTGGGTTTTCAAAGTTCATGGGAGGTTGACCTGTGGGGTAAGCTAAACAACCAGAAAAAAGCTGCATTTGCCCGCTTCCTGGCGAGCCAAAGCGGCTATCGGTTGGTAACTACCGCCCTTACCGCACAAATTGCCGGTCTTTACTATCAGTTGCTGGCTTATGATACCGAATTAGGGATCATTAAAAAGAACATCAAACTCCAGGAGCACGCGCTGGAGATTGTTAAAATACAAAAACTTGGTGGCCGTGCTACAGAGCTGGCAGTTCAGCAATTTGAGGCACAGTTAGCCCGTACTAAAGGCTTGGAGTATACCACCCGTCAGCAAATCACCGAAACCGAAAATCAGCTTCGTTTTTTAACCGGAAGCTATTCGGGCACTGTGTCACGAGATACCTCTATCATGAAAACCAAGCTACCTGTGGTGGTTGGCACCGGGGTTCCATCGCAAATGTTGTTGAACAGGCCTGATATCCGCGGTGCTGAATTGGAACTTACCGCCATGAATGCGGATATTAAGGCAGCAAGGGCAAACTTTTTCCCTACTTTAACTTTAACCCCTTATGTGGGGTATAATAGTTTCAGGGCAAACCTGTTATTTGATCCGGCTTCATTTACTTACGGCATTTTAGGAGGTATCACTGCCCCTATCTTCAACCGCAAAGCCATCAAGGCCGAATATGAGCGAACCATTGCCGAGCGGAAAATAGCGGTGTACAACTATCAAAAAAGTATCCTCTCGGGTTTCCAGGAAGTAAAGAACAATTTGAGCGGGATAGAGAATTTCAATCATGCTTTTGAATTTAAACAACAGGAATTGCAATCGCTCAATAACGCCCTATCTGTAGCTAATGACTTGTATCTTGTTGGTCGCGCTAATTATTTGGAGATCATCACGGCCCAACGCAGTGTACTTGATGCCGAGCTTGAGCTGGCCGGTATCAAGCGCAATATATTTTTAAGCTCAGTTAATTTATACCAGGCTGTAGGCGGCGGCTGGAGGTAGTTATTGAATAATTAGAGGCTTGCCAATAAATTCGCGTCATTGCGAGGTACGAAGCAATCCCCTACTTACAGAGTCGCTCTGCATAGTTCGCGATTGCTTCGTACCTCGCAATGACGTTTTTTATATTGTAGTAGTTTAAATAATCAGTCACAAATCCGTTACATAAATCAAATTACAACGCAACAATATTACCCAGCAGGATAAATTGCTTAATATAGTAGCTTTCGTTGCTTACTGAAGGAAGCAACGCTTGACTGACTCATTACTTAAACTAATTAACACAAATGATCAAACTTTTAAAGCATGCATTGATCACCCCGTCAATTGCTGTTATTGCACTTAATGCCGCTGCGCAAACAAGCGCGCAACCCAAACTTATTGAAAAGGTTACCCGCAAGGGAAGCGAGCTGGTGATCCCCTATGAAAAGTATGTACTCTCTAACGGCCTTACCGTTATTTTGGCCGAAGACCACTCTGATCCGCTGGTTCACGTGGATATTACTTATCACGTAGGCTCTGCCCGTGAGGAGATCGGGAAATCTGGGTTCGCTCACTTTTTCGAGCACATGATGTTCCAGGGTTCAGACCACGTAGAAAATGGTGATCATTTTAAAATTATCACCGAAGCCGGCGGTACCCTAAATGGCTCAACCAACCGCGACCGTACCAATTACTACGAAACTGTGCCCGCCAATCAACTGGAAAAAATGTTGTGGCTTGAGTCGGACAGGATGGGTTTCCTGCTTGATGCAGTTACCCAGAAAAAATTTGAAGTACAGCGCGCAACCGTAAAAAACGAACGCGGGCAAAACTATGATAACCGCCCGTATGGTTTAGCCGGGCAATACGCTTCAAAAACGCTTTACCCATATGGCCATCCCTATTCATGGCTTACTATCGGCTACATTGAAGAGTTGAATAAAGTAGGTGTAAATGATCTTAAAAACTTTTTCCTGAGGTGGTACGGTCCTAACAATGCTACACTTACCATTGGTGGCGATCTTAACGCTAAGCAAACGCTGGCGTGGGTAAGCAAATATTTTGGCAGCATCCCAAGAGGTCCAGTTGTAAAAAACATGTCGCTACCAGCACCAGTATTAAAGGCCGATAGATATGTATCCTACACTGATAACTATGCCAAATTTCCGTTATTGTCAATAAGCTATCCGGGAGTTAAGATCTATGATAAGGATATGTCGCCGCTTGATGCCTTATCAGCTATCATAGGCCAGGGCCGTAACTCCATCTTTTATAAAAACTTTGTAAAAACCCGCAAGGCAGCACAAGCCACCATGGGTTCATCAAACACGGAACTGGCTGGCGAGATCAGCATGAGGGTTGTACCATTTCCGGGTCAAACTTTGGCTGATGCGAAGAAGCTGGTAGATGAGTCCTTAGCCGAGTTTGAGAAAAAAGGTGTAAGCGACGATGATCTGGCCCGTTTCAAAGCAAGCTCAGAAGCCGATTATATCAACAGCTTATCGAGCGTAAGCGGTAAAGTATCCGAACTGGCACAGGCTCAAACCTTTACCGGCAACCCTAACCAGATCGGCCGCGAACTGGATGCCATCCGTGCAGTTACTAAAGAGGATGTGATGCGCGTTTATAACCAGTACATTAAAGGTAAGCCTGCCGTAATATTAAGCGTATTACCTAAAGGCGGTAACCTGCAGCCCGTTGCACCTGATAATTTTACTGTTGATACCACGGGCTATAAAGCGCCCGATTATGGCTACAATGGTTTAACGTATCATAAACCTAAAGACAATTTTGACCGCGCTGTAAAACCAGGCGTAGGCCCTAATCCGGCAATTAAAGTTCCGGTTATCTGGTCAACCAATACGCCTAATGGTATCAATATCATCGGCACACAAAACAGCGAGATCCCGGCGGTGTCTATTTCCATGTCGGTAAAAGGCGGCGGTTTATTTGCTATTAACAATCCTGCTAAAGCCGGCGTGGCAGGTATAGTAGGCCGCATGCTGAATGAGGACACTCAAAATTATACCAGCGAACAGTTTACATCCGAACTGGATAAACTGGGCAGCAGTATAAACATTTTTGCAAGCTTTGATGAGATCTCGGTTGAAGTATCGTCCCTCACGAAAAACCTGACCAAAACGATGTCGCTGCTTGAGGAGAGATTGTACCATCCTAAATTTACCCAGGATGCACTCGACAGGATCAAGAAACAAACCCTTGAAGGTTTTAAACAAGCTAAAACCCAACCAGCCGGTGTAGCGTCAACTGTTTACAACAAAATACTTTACGGAACAGACAACGTACGCACTTATGCAGCGGGAGGCAATGAAGAAACCGTAGCGGGTATTACCTTACAGGATGTTCAGGATTATTATGACAACAACTTTGCACCATCTGTAACCAAAATTGTTGTAGTTGGCGATGTTAATGAGGCTGCGACTAAAAACGCGCTTGCTTTCCTTAATACCTGGAAAGATAAAAAAGTAACTATCCCCGCTCCGGTTGAAGGGAAGTCATTTGACAAAACCACTTTATACATGGTGGATATTCCGGGTGCAGCACAATCTGAGATCCGCATTGGCTATTTAGATAAGCTGAACTATGATGCAACCGGCAATTATTATAAGCTGAACATTGCCAACTACATTTTAGGAGGCGCGTTTAACAGCCACATCAACCTCAATTTAAGGGAGAAAAAAGGTTGGACTTACGGTGCACGTTCAAATTTCAGCTCGGGCAAATATGGCGGCGACTTTACTGCCTCTGCGGGTGTATTAGCTACCGCTACTGATAGCTCTGTGGTTGAATTTATGAAAGAGATCACCAATTATCAAAAAACCGGTATCACACCAGATGAATTAAAATTCACTCAAACCTCCATAGGTCAAAGCGATGCACGCCGTTATGAAACCAATGCACAAAAAGCGGCATTTTTATCACGAATCCAGGAGTATGGTCTTAAGCCCACCTTTGTTGACGAGCAAAACAAGATCTTATCGACTATCACTCCTGCCGAGATCAATAGCCTGGCTTCAAAATACCTCAATCCCGATAACATGATCATTCTGGTTGTTGGTGATAAGGCAAGGATCTATCCCGGCTTACAAAAACTGGGATATCCTATTGTTGAACTTGATGCCGATGGCAAGCCGAAGCAATAAGTTAACATAGCATCAAATAAAAAAAGCCCTTATGCCTGTATTGACATAAGGGCTTTTGCTTTTGAAAGTCAATACCTTACACAGAGGCTAAAAATCTATAATTTCAATTTTTACTATTGTTATGCAACTGAAAAGTTACCATTAAAACCTTATTTATTAACACCAATTTAACCTAAATTAAACACGTAAAATCCAACTTTGGGGCAGGTTTTTATCGGCACAAAAGGTGCCGTTTCGTTGGGTTCAGGTTTTATTTCTGCCAGAAAAATAAATGAGTATTGTAAAGGGAATTTTTGGGCAAAAAAATAACGCTACCACTTCAGCAGAAAATGTTGATCTGGATGTTCTCTTCAAAGAATATTACGACCGGCTGGTATACTTCTCCCTCCAGCTTATTAAAGACAAAGACCAGGCCGAAGACATTGTACAGGACGCATTCATCAAATACTGGAACCAGCGCGAAGCTGTAATACAGGACAAGACCGCTATCAAAAATTTCCTGTACAGTACCGTTCGCAATGCAAGCTTAAATATGATAAGGCATATCAAAGTTGTTGAGGCTTACATAGGATATATGGGCAATACCGAGCCGGAAGAACCACCCATAATTGAAGCCATTATTACAGCAGAAGCTGTAGCCGAAATTCATGCTGCATTACATTCCCTACCCGAAAGTCATCGCACCATATCTATCATGGGTTATTTTGATGGTAAAAAGAACCAGGAAATTGCCGACGAGTTGGACATGTCGGTAAACACCGTTAAAAAACAAAAACAGCGCGCCCTCGAGCTAATGCGCGTAAAACTCTCGCCCGAAATGTTTACCGCTTTTATAATGCTTGGCGTTGGTTTCTTTAAACGGTAATGCTCCGATATCCTGTACCAAAACAAAAAAAGTATAATTACAGTAATTCCGTAGCCAGATTAGCCAGTTCGCTCCTTTCCCCTTTTTGCAGCGTGATATGTGCATAAAGCGGATGCCCTTTTGCTTTATCTATTAAATATGACAATCCGTTACTTTCCGCATCAAGATATGGGGTATCTATCTGGTAAATATCACCGGTAAATACAAACTTGCTGTTTTCGCCAGCACGGGATATAATTGTCTTCACCTCGTGCGGAGTTAAGTTTTGCGCTTCGTCAACAATAAAGAAGATCTTACTGAGTGTGCGCCCTCGAATAAAGGCCAGTGGCGCTATCGAGATCTTATCGTTATTAACCAGCTCATCAATTTTGGCCTGCATTTTTTCGTCATCACCAAACTGATCTTTAATAAATTTCAGGTTATCCCATATCGGGGCCATATACGGGTCTATCTTTGATTTGATATCACCGGGCAAAAAACCGATGTCTTTATTACTCAAAGGCACTATGGGGCGGGTAACAAAGATCTGACGGTAGTATTTACGCTGCTCAAGGGCACTTGCCAGCGCTAATAGTGTTTTACCTGTGCCAGCATTACCCTGTATGGTTACAAGCTTAATATCGGGATGCAATAAGGCATGGATAGCAAACGACTGCTCCATATTGCGCGGAAAAATATTAAGCACGGGCTGTTCTGTAACTTTTTCGAGCTGTTTACTTTGCGAATTGTAAAAACCTACAGTATCGCCCTTTTTACCTTTTAATACATAAAAATGATTATTGGTATAGGATGCGATCTTTAGATTTTCGGCCGGTACGTTCTCGTTCTTATTGAGGTGGGTAATGAGTTTTTCAGTAACCTTATCTACATCAGTTTTACCGGTATAAAGTTCTTCCAGATTTTTGATCTTACCTGTTTCATAGTCTTCGGCGTGTAGGTTGAGGGCTTTTGCTTTGAGGCGAAGGCAGATGTCTTTTGATACCAACACTACTTTTTTGCCCGGATTTTCTTCCTGCAAGCCGAGGGCTGCGTTCAGGATGCGGTGATCTGTTTTATCAGAACCAAAAATCTGCTCGGCATCCAGTCCGGTAGTTTTAGTATCCATGGCAACTTTAAAGCTGCCTTTGGTTTTGCCGTTAAGCGGGATCCACTCGTTGATCAGGCCATTGTGCGATAATTCATCCATAAGCCGGATAAAGCTCCTGGCTTCGAAGTTTCGGGTATCATTACCGTTCTTTTTATTATCGAGCTCCTCCAATACCTGGATTGGTATAGCTACATCGTGCTCCTGAAAGTTTTGAAATGCGTTGTGATCATACAAGATCACAGAAGTATCTAAAACAAATATTTTCTTCTGGTTACGCTGGCCGTCCTTCATATCCGCCTAAAATAACGATTTTAAGGTTTGAAGAAAAATTTCTCCCCAAACAAAAAACCTGTAAAAGCGAAAACGGGAGTCATCTCTTGCGATTTGAACTCCCGTTTCCAAACTGTTGCTTAACCGTAGTTGCCCAACAGCATCAAGTTTTGTGTATCCTTAACCGATGTGATCTTCGTCAGTTGCTCTCACGAGCGGTCGACTATTCTCAATATCACCGGTTTCTGTTGTTTCCCTCCGTAGAGTTCTTCTTCTTAATTCCGGCACCTCCTTTAATCACTTTCTTTTTTCAAAAGACTTTCGCCTTCTTCATTTTTTCATGTGACTCAGGGACTTCTTTCGATCTTTAGTTCCCCCAAAGGTTCACCCGATTCAATTTCTGTTTTCCTGAAAGGTTGTCAAAGTACGTCGTTCTTGATGATTTCAATATCGGGACATTATCATGATTTGGCAAATATTTTCAATTGTTTTTATTAACAGGTTATTAACAGTAATCTTGCACTTATCAACATTGGCTTTTAGGCCATTTCAAGTACGAATAATCATAATTCATTGAATTACAGCCATCATTATTAACATTGCTCTTATTAACAAGCAATACAGAAATCGCTCATTCTTAAAAATAAAAAAATGCGTAAAATCTCAAAAACCTTAAATTTTCTCTGTTAAATGCCTCCAATATCGTTTGGGAATATGGCGTATATGGAGCCTGGTATTTTTACGTGAAGCAATGTTTACGCTATTAAAATAGTTTTTCCAAAGGTTTTGATAAATACCCTCATCCTCGCTATAAGCAGCAATTACATTAATGGGGTTATTTAATTCATCAAAATCCATTTCGATAAATTGAGTATCATGAAGATCGTAATATACCCCATAGCCTCTTTTGATATCATAGATCATCCATTTCTGATCAGCATATCTATTTTTGAAATGTTTGATCAATAATGGCAGTACATTAAAATCAGGTTCGATGGCTGCATAAAACGTACCATCATTCAGTTTTTGAAAACGGACGAAGGCTTCCATCCTATGCTTTTCGCGCCGAACCATCTTCAAGATCTCCGACAAGCGCATCACATATCTGTTTCCGTAATCTTCCTCTATATTTTGTTCGCTGTCAAAAACATAGCGGATAAAGCCGAGTACATTGCAATCTTCCCCAGCAATTTCGGCCATGTGGCTGATGTAAAGGCGCTGCACCCCTGCTGCCGAAAGCTTTTTACGCAATCCCCTTAGTACCCGGCTGGCGCGGACCTCGTCGGTAACAATAGGTATTACTTCTTCAAAAAGGGCACTATTGCGCCACTCCCCTTTTAATAATTTTACGGCGTATAGTTTACGCTCATAAATCTCAAACACAGCAGTAAGCAGCCCCTCAAACGTTCCGTCGTAAACCAGTGTATTCATTGTTAAAACAGATTAAGTTGGGTTTGTGTATTCCTGATGTATTTACTTTGCGATTGGCCCATAATAAATTGTTTTACGTTTTGCCCGGTTAAATCGCGCCGTTCAAATTCATTGCTTTTGCAGGTTATAAAATATCGCGCCCTGTTAACGGCCACTCCTATTTTTTTTAGTTGATCCCAACCCAGTTTGGCGAACTTGCGGGCGGCTACTATTTTCTGTGCCGATAGTAAACCAATACCCGGCACCCTTAGAATGAGTAGCAGGTCGGCTTTATTAATGTCAATAGGAAAAGCTTGCATATTGCGGATAGCCCAGCTTAGTTTGGGGTCGATATCAAGATCAAGTAACGGGCTTTGATTATTAACGATCTCGTTTACATGGAAACCATAAAACCGCATGAGCCAGTCGGCCTGGTAAAGGCGGTTTTCGCGCACAAGCGGTACCGCGGTATTCAAAGCAGGTAATCGCTGATCGGCCAATACAGGAACATAGCCAGAATAGTAAACCCGTTTTAAATTGAAATTTTTATAAAAATAGTTAGCGGATTGAAGCACCTGCTGATCGCTTTCGAGTGTAGCACCAACAATTACTTGTGTACTTTGTCCGGCAGGTGCAAACATAGGGGCATTTTTAAAAAGCTTTTTTTCTTCCGTATTTTTGATGATCTCATTTTTCAGAAAATGCATTGGATCTATCATGTCCTGCCGGTTTTTATCCGGTGCCAGTAGCTTCAGCCCGGCTTCGGTTGGCATTTCTAAATTCACGCTAAGCCTGTCGGCATATAAACCGGCTTCCCGCATTAGCTCCGAACTTGCACCGGGAATAGATTTCAAATGAATGTGCCCATTAAAGTTGTGTTCAGTTCGCAGCTTTTTTGCTACACGTACCAGGCGCTCCATGGTATAATCGGCATCTTTAAAAATACCAGAGCTTAAAAACAAGCCCTCGATATAATTGCGGCGATAAAAGTTAATGGTAAGATCAACCACTTCCTGCACTGTAAAGGCAGCCCGTTTGATGTCGTTATTCTTTCGCGATACGCAATAAGCGCAGTCAAAAATACAATGATTGGTAAGCAGGATCTTCAACAACGAAACACATCGCCCATCTTCTGTATAGCTATGACAAATACCATTACTGGCATTCCCCAAACCTTTGTTCTTATTTTTCCTGTCGCTACCGCTCGATGCACATGATACATCATACTTGGCTGCATCCGCCAATATATTGAGCTTTTCCGTTATCCTGTCCACATTCATATCAAATCAAAAATACTAATATTTTTAGTATTCATTAAAATGCAAATGGATTTATTTTACAACCATAGCTTGGTTAAGTGCATAAAAAAAGACCGCCCAATTACAGGGCGGCCTTCAAACCAAACTAACTACTTTATGAAAACAGTCTTTAATTATTTTACAGCTATTTCTCTTGTTTGAAATTTAGCTTCTTCTTTTTTTGCTATTGTAAGTTTTAAAATGCCATCAGCATAATCAGCAGCAATTTTTGATTGATCGGCACTTTCAGGTAGTGTGAACGACCTTACAAATGAATTGTAGCTGTATTCGCGTTTGCTGAATTTTTTACCTTCTTCAACGTTTTCGGCTTTCTTTTCGGCAGCTACGCTTAATACATTTTTGTCAAGATTGATCTTGAAATCTTCTTTCTTTAAACCAGGTACGGCCAGTTCAACGTGAAATTCGTTTTCGGTTTCTGCAATGTTTACAGCAGGCACACGGGCAATTAATTTGTCGCTTAAAAACGAATCATTGATCAGTGAATCAAACACATCGCTAAAGAATGGGTTAGCTGAAGTATTTTTAAGGCCGTTGTTAAATTTTACTAATGTCATTTTTATATCCTCCTAAAGTTTTGTTTTTTGTTAACTTCGTAACCTATTGATCAACTGCTGTACCAACAGCAAAAACGCCTAAAACAAGCGACAAAAAGTCATCAATGAATATTTTAGGCAGACAAAATGACTGAAAATGGCTGAAAAACTTGCTGATTACAAATATAAAACCCCTATCCCTATCCGTTTTTCGGATATCGATTCATTCGGACACGTAAACAACGCTGTATATTTAACTTATTTTGAGATAGCCCGGATCGGCTACTGGAAAGAAATCATCAACTGGGACTGGAGCAATACCGGCATCATCCTGGGGCGCTCAGAGATCAACTACCTGAAACCCATTACTGTTCAGGATAATATTGCCTGTTATGTACGCACCATTCGCATAGGTAACAGCAGTTTTGATATGATGCATGTACTGGTGAAGATAACGCCCAACGGCGAAGAAATTGTAACAACCGGCAAAACCGTTTGTATCAGCTACGATTATTCGGCCAATAAATCTGTATCTATTCCCACGCCCGAAAGGCATAGGATGATCAATTATGATGAGCCAAGGCTAATTTTGAATACGAATTGATTTTGTAGAGTGATTCTTAAATCGTTATTGCGAGGCACGAAGCGATCGCCAATTTGCAGATTCGCTCTGTATAGTTCACGATTGCTTCGTTCCTCGCAATGACGATTTGTGTTTTTAACTAAAAATCTTCCTGGGATTAAGGATCCCCTTGGGATCAAACACTTGTTTTATCCCCTTCCACAATGCAAAATGTACGTCCGAATATTTTATCGGCATAAATTCCTTTTGTACCAGGCCAATCCCGTGCTCGCCAGATAGGGTACCACCAAGTGATACTGTCAATTCAAATATTTCCTGGATGCCAAATTTCAGCTTGTTGTTCCAATCCTCATCACTCATATTGCCTTTGATGATATTGACATGCAGATTTCCATCACCGGCATGACCATAACAAACCGACTCAAAGCCATATTTAATCCCGGTTTCTTTTATTCCTTTAATCAACTGAGGCAAAGCAGCGCGCGGCACAACGGTATCTTCTTCTTTGTAAACCGAGTTCGATTTTACGGATACCGCCATGGTACGCCTTAAACGCCAAAGCTCTTCTTTTTGAGCAGTAGAATCAGCAAACAATACATCGCGGCAATCAAACTCTTCAAGTACTGTATTTATCTTTTCGCAATCGGTAAATATCACATCCTGATTAGTTCCATCAACCTCAATCAACAGGAAAGCTTCAATACCGTCCTGCAAATCAAAAGCGATATCATCATGCTCCTTAACCCATTCTACCCCTCTCCGTTCCATAAACTCCAGTGCGGATGGAATGATCCCGGCCCTGAATATAGCGGAAACAGCCGCGCAAGCCATTTCATTAGTAGGGAATGAAGCCAGGAGTAAAGCATCCAGCGTTGGTGCAGGAATGAGCTTTACCACTATTTTTGTAACAATACCCAACGTACCTTCCGAACCGATCATCAATTGGGTCAAATTATAGCCCGATGCATACTTAAGGGTGTTTGCACCTGTCCATATGATCTCACCCGATGTTAAAACTACCTGTAGATTAAGTACATACTCCCTTATTGTTCCATATTTAACAACCCTTGGCCCTCCAGAACCATGTGATACATTGCCTCCAATAAAGCAACTACCCTTACTGGCCGGATCGACTGGGTATAGCAAACCTTTTTCAGTTACTGCGTTCATAAACTCTTCCGTTATTACGCCCGGCTCAACGGTAGCTTGCAGGTTTTTTTCATCTATTTCAAGCACTTTATTAAAACGCTCCATCGCGATCAGCAAGCCCCCCTTAACAGGCAAAGCGCCGCCACTTAAACCCGTACCGGCACCACGCGGCGTTACCGGAATAAGATTTTCATTGCAGATCTTTAACAAAGCAGAAACCTCCTCAGGTGTTTGCGGACGAGCTACAACTTCAGGGTAATAAACCAGGTCTTCGGTTTCGTCATGACTATATTTTTCGAGGCTTTCGTGGCTTGTCAAAACATTATCAGCGCCAACAATTGCGGTAATAGCTTCTAATATTTGAGCCGATATTTTATTGAATTCCATGATCAGGATTTCTTATAGTTTATAATAACAGCCGAATGGGCCACTTTACCACTCAATGGTGGGGTGAGTTTTTTAATAGTAACCTCAATGCTTTCCACAAATGGATACCTCTTTTTAATACGGTCAACAACTGACTGGCCAACGGTTTCTATCAGTTTACGCGGATGTTTCATCTCTTCGCATACTATGATATACACGCGTTCATAATCAACTGTTTTATTGAGGTTATCTTCCAGCAGATCGCCGGGAGGCACAAAACCTACATTTACATCAACTAAAAAGCGGCAACCTATTTTTTGTTCTTCGGGATAAAATCCGTGGTACGCGAAAAACTCCGCGCCTTGCAAGGCTATATTGATCATGTTCAAAAG
>NZ_DASVOB010000483.1:0-4395 GCF_036383575.1 Mucilaginibacter sp. | reverse complement strand
CCAAAAAGTGTAAAACTTTATCCTTAAACAGTAAAAAAAAATCCCGATTGCGTAAACGATTTCTCGTTTCTATGAACGACTTTTGCTTCTGTTTATTTAGACTGATTAAAAATAAGCAAAAAATATCATCGTTCAATGTTCAAATTTTACCTAATGCTTTATCTGAATCTGACCTGTTTTTATTTAACATCCGTAGCTCAGTCTCCTTATAAAATAAGTGGGCAGATCAGGAACGAACAGGGGGAACCGGTAAATGCTGTCACTATCCTGATCAAAGAAAACTTAAGAGGCACCCAAACTGATACTACCGGCCGCTTTGTAATTAATAAGTTAAAACAAGGCGAGTATACGCTCATCATTTCAGCTGTAGGTTATGAAAAGCACATTCAACAGGTTGTTGTCAATAAATCTTCTGTTAATAATATAAATATCCGGCTAAAAGCTTCGGCGCAAAACCTTAAAGAGGTAAACGTATTGGGCAAACAGGAAAGCCACGATAACCTGATCGATTTTACCCGCACACCGATGCCATCAACCATCATCAGCCGTAAGCAAATTGAAATGATGGGCAGCCGCAGGCTTGATGAAGTGCTGAAGGAACAAACCGGACTGGCTATTGTAAACGATATTGGCTCAGGGGCCAGGGCTGTTGGCTTGCAGCTGCAAGGCTTTGATAGTGGGTATACCATGATCATGATTGACGGCCAGCCTATGACGGGCCGTAATTCTGGAAATTTTGACTTGTCGCGGATCACGGTAGCCAATATCGAGCGCATCGAGATCATTAAAGGCGCATCGTCATGTCTGTTCGGTAGCGAAGCTTTGGCTGGGGTGGTTAATATTGTTACCCGTCAAAATATCTCCCAAAGTCAGGGGCTTGCCAGTTTACGCTATGGTAGCTTTAATACTGTAGATGCCACCCTTGAAGGCGAAACGCCATTTGCCGGAGGCAAGGGATCTGGTTATATATCAGGTAATTATTATCGCACGGATGGTTTTAATGCCAACCCCTACCTGAGTGAAGGTAAAACAGCACCGCCATACGATAGCTATACCATACAGGGCAGGGGCAGGTATACTTTAAGCAAGATGAATGCCCTTAATATAACCGGCAGGTATGCTGTACGCAATTCGGTGAATCAAACTGCCTATAACACGGTGCCAACCCGAGATGTGTTGGTTGAGAAGGACTTAAATGCGTCGGCTATTTTAAACACCAATTTTAATAGCGGCCTGCGTTTGAAAACGCAATACTATCTCACCCGTTACGCTACCGATCAAAACATTACCAATCTTACGGGCGGGGTAGTTATTCCTACTAATAACTTTATACAATACCTGCATAGGGGCGAATTGCAGGCTTCTCAAACTTACTGGGGTACCATGGTACTTACCGGCGGCACCGGCATCCAGTACGAAACCATGAATAATAACCTGTACAGCGGCACAAAAAACCAGTCGACAGCATTTATTTATGGACAGGCCGACTGGAAACTGAGTGATCAACTTGGCTTAACCGGTGGTGTAAGGGGTGAACACCATAGCCGTTACGGCAGTAGTTTCAACCCAAGCTTCGGCGTAAAATATCAACCGGCCAAAACGCTAACCCTGAAGGCGGCAATTGCAACCGGCTTTAAAACGCCTGATTTCAGGCAGCTGTATTTAAACTTTACCAACCTTGCAGGCGGAGGATATACCGTTTTAGGTACCGATGTTTTCGCTGCCGAACTTCAGAAACTGCAGGATGCCGGGCAAATAGCAACCGTATTTGCCAATGCAGCCAAAGTAAGCACACTTAAACCCGAGCGTTCTGTGGCCTACAGCGCCGGCTTTACCTTGCAGCTAAGCGCAAGTGTAAAGGCGGATGTAAACGGCTTTTATAATGATGTACGCAACTTCATCAATACGGATCAGGTAGCTTCAAAAAAAGGCGGTCAGCAGGTGTTCTCTTATTTTAATATCGACCGTGCTTTTCTTACCGGTGCCGATGTTGGTTTAAGCTGGAGGGTTACCCGCGGATTTAATATATCGGCAGGATACCAACTGCTTTATGCCAAGGATAAGGGAGTTATTGATTCAATTAAGGCAGGGAAAGGGAACTATGCCCAGGTATATGATACCAATACCGGCGAAACCCGCCGATCAAAAGTTTCCGATTACTTCGGGCTTAATAACCGCTCCCGGCACATGGCCAATGTGAAGTTTACCTATGAGTATGAGCCTAAAGGTATTACCGGCACCTTCAGGGTTAACTACAGGGGCAAATATGGTTTCCAGGAAGCAAACCTGCCGAACGGATTTCTTGACCCTTACGATACTTATGTATCGAGCTTTTTCCTGTTCAATGTATCGGTACAAAAGAAGTTAATTAACAATCACTTTTCGGTACAACTAACAGCCGATAACATCTTCAACTACCGCGACCAGCTGATGCCGGCCCAAAGCGGTCGTACCATTATGCTGGGCCTTAACTATCGCTTTTTTAAACAACAATAAACTATGATGAAATTAACATCGACCTATAAACTTCATTATCAAATATTATTCATTGTATTTGCTGCCGTTACCGCATTTAGCTCATGTACCAAAGAGCAGGTAAAGCCGCAGCTTGAGGATGGCAGCAGCACCGTAGTTGCCGATTTGCCCGGCGATGTTGGAAGCACCATTAATACGGGCTTTAAAACCTTTTATTTCAGCCTTTCAACCAACACTAAAGTTGATACCTCGGTAAAAAAAACAACCTCATGGGACCTTTCTTTTGCGCGGGAATACAACTCATATGTGGGGATAAACAGCGGTACCAACGAAGCAAGCTACGGTTTTGGCGGCACAGGAAAAGGGGCAATTATGGCTGTAAATCAAGCCTATGACCAGGTTAAAGAAGCGCCATCTGATGCTGATTTTGCCGGCAAAGGGGTAACCTCCGTTGGCTGGGATCCCGGCAGCGGATCGGGCTGGTATTTCTACGATCTTAAAACACACATCGCTGTCCCCATAAAAGGCAGAACGTTTGTACTGCGCACCGCCGAAGGTAAATATGCCAAATTGGAGCTGGTGAGTATGTATAAAGGCGCGCCTGCAGTAGTTACCGATCTCAACTGGCCCTCGCCTTATTTCACTTTCCGCTACTATGTTCAGCAGGATGGCAGCAGGAACCTATCTACCAAAAATTAAAAACAATTAATCATGAAAATCATAAATATATTTCAAAAACGTGCGGCCACGGGTATCTTAATGCTGGCGGTGTTGGCATCAACATTTACGGCATGTAAAAAAACAGAAGGTGTAAAACCTGATACAACAACACCTGAAACCACTACCCCAACAAGGGATGCCGATAAGGTGCCTTATTACAAATTGCAGCGCGTTGAAAACCTGGCTGCACAAACTGATGATCAAAACCCTACAGCGCCTAAAACCGAGATCTTTTTCAGTCTTGATTATAAAAAGGAGCAGCCTGCAACTTACGCCAAAACCTCATTCTGGGATATTTCACTTAGCGGACTTTATAACAGCTTTTTAGGCGGCAACAATAATACCGATGCAACAAACTCCGGTTACCAGGGGCCGGGCAAAGGTGGGATCACCATTGTTCAACAAGCCTTTGATAACGTTACTGCTATCCCGGCGGCTGCCGATTTTAAAACAGGTAAAGGCCTGATAGGTACGGATGATAAAGGAAGTTTTGGTACGGGGACCGGCTGGTACCTGTATGATTTTGGCGGAACTGTTGTTGGTGATGGCGGTGCCACCAAAGTGCACGTGGCTTATGCCCTGGGCGATCCGCTTAAACTTACCGATGGCAGTACGTTGGCTGCGCGAACAATCATTGTAAAAACGGCATCGGGCGATTTTGCCAAGATCAAAATGATCAGCTGCTATAAAGATGTTTTTACTCCCGACCAGATGTTCACCAATACCCCGCATATGTACTTCACTTTTGAATACTTGATAGTACCTGCCGGAAGCACAAAATTCGAGATCAAATAATACCCTACACCATCATATGAAAACAAAATACTTTTACTTATTGGTCGCCGGCCTTATCACCGTATTAGTTGCCTGTAAAAAAACGATCTATCCCGATCCGCTGCCCCAGAACAAGATCCTGGAGTATAAAGTGGTGAATGTTCAGGATACGGTGATTTACGGCGCGGTTGATAATATAGAAAATACCATAACTGTTTATATCCCTTACTATTATGGCTTAACGGTTATTCAGCCGAAGATCACGTTAGATGCCAATGCCACACTTACAACTTCTGCCGAACCTGTGAGCGTTGACAATACAGGCCAAACCTACACTGTAAAAGGCGGAGATGGCACAACACGAACCTATAAGCTGAATATTGTACAGCAAAATACTGCAAACCTCACCTTAAATTGGTTTGAAAG
>NZ_DASVOB010000482.1:0-3314 GCF_036383575.1 Mucilaginibacter sp. | reverse complement strand
ATTAGTCGGTTGATGACAGTTTGCGCATTTCATAGCATAAACGCCCTTACCGTCAATACCTCTTTTAGGAAGCATCGTGTGTAAGTGATTGTCATCACCCTGAAGGGGAACATCACCGGACGGGTGGCAGTTCATACACCTGGCGCTCATTAAAACAGTATAAACCTGTTGGAAAGCTCTTACCGATACTACGCTGTCTTTTTTATAAACCACGCGCTCGGGAACAGATAAAGCTGTTTCCTTAAATGAAAGTAATATAGAGCCGGATACCAATAATATCAAATTAATGATTACGAGCTTTTTCATGCCTTTTTAAGTTGGTTATTGATGATCGGTAAATTGTAAATGCGCTTCCCTGTTGCAGCAAAAATGGCGTTGGCTACAGCAGGTGCAGTAGGAGGTACCGCGCACTCGCCTGCTCCACCCATTTTTTCTTTACTGTCAACTATGTAAACATTGATCTTGGGGGCTTCATGCATCCTGGTGATACGGTAATCGTAAAAGTTGCTTTGCTGCAGTTGGCCGTTAACAATTGTGAGATCACCATATACAGCCATAGAGATCCCGAAAATGATCCCGCTTTCCATTTGTAATTTTACGCCCTCTGGATTTACCGCCAACCCACAATCAATAGCACAATCCACTTGATGAACCTTTACAATGCCATCTTCAACGCTTACCTCAGCAATAATGGCTACCACACTGCCAAAAGCTTCGTGAACAGCCACGCCTTTAAATCTTCCTGCGGGTAAAGCCTGGTTCCAGTTACCTTTTTCGGCCACGAGGTTAAGTGCTGCAAGGTGTCGGGAATGATTTTTCAGGAGATTGCGGCGATAAGCCACTGGGTCCTGACCCGCATTATGAGCCAGCTCATCGATAAGCGTTTCCATAACGTAACCGGTATGTGTGCCGCCCACAGATCTGTACCATAAAACCGGAACAACTTCCTTCGTAGTGTGCAGGCCGACAAAATGGTTTGCCAACCCGTCCAGATAAGGGGAACCCTTTACACCTTCAACGGTCGTATCATCTATTGCAGGCGCAGGGCCAAAAAGTACAGATGCATCAGCCATAATTGACTGACCTGCTATATTGTGGTTCCAGGCAACAGGGAGGCCTTCTTTGTCTACACCGATCTTGACATTATGAACATAAAATGGCCGGTAATACCCGCCTTTTAAATCATCTTCCCTGGTCCAAACCATTTTTACAGATTTGCCGGATGCTTTGGCTATGTGAACAGCTTCTGATACAAAATCAGAAGCCGGGGTGGCGCGCCGTCCAAAACCGCCGCCGAGGAAAGGGATATTTATTTTAACCTGATCGGGTTTGAACCCAAGGATTTTCGCTGCGGCCGCCTGATCAACGCCGGGCAGTTGCGTTCCGCACCAGATCTCACAATTGTCATTTTCAATCTTAACGGTGCAGTTAAGCGGTTCCATTGGGGCATGGGCCAGGTAGGGAAAAACGTATTCTGCCGAGATTGTTTTTGCCGCTGTATTTAATGCTGATATTGCATCTCCTTTTTGTTGTACCGGAAGGCCGTTTGTAGCAGCCAGTTTACGGTAGGCGGCGGTTTGAGTTGCGGTGTTTAACTGCACTCCGATGCCATGGTCCCAGGTTATCTTTAACGCTTTACGGCCTTGTTGCGCAGCCCAGAAATGATCGGCAATAACCGCTATGCCGGTAGGGACCTGGACTACCTGTTTAACGCCCGGAACAGCTTTAGCTTTAGATGCATCAAACGATACGACTTTGCCACCAAATACAGGTGCATGTGCAACAACGGCTGTCAGCAATCCGGGAAACTGAATATCCATTCCAAATTGAGCGGACCCGTTAGTCTTCGCAAATGAATCTACCCGTTTGGTTCCTTTACCTATATAATTCCAGTCTTCTGGTGCTTTTAAGGTAACTTTTGCAGGAACGGGCAGCTTTGCAGCATCGTTTGCCAATTCGCCGTATGTGTATCGTTTATTCCCGGCTATGACCGCCCCGTCTGCCGTTTTGCAATTTTCAATTGTTAGTCCCGAACGGGTAGCAGCCGCTTGTACCAGTAATGACCGGGCTGTAGCCCCTGCATTGCGATACCTGTCAAATTCAGACCATGTTGTAGATGAGCCGCCGGTAATTTGCAAACCATAAAAAACGTGGTTGAAGGCTTTATTCGCGCCGCCGTGTTTGATATTAATTTTCTTCAGATCCACATCAAGCTCATCTGCGATCATCATAGGAAGAGTAGTCCAGATACCCTGACCCATTTCTACGTGACTAAGGTAAACGGAGATACTGTTATCGGTACCTATGTTTAAAAATGCATTAGGAGCGAATACGCTTAAATCATTGGTATCGGCAAGAGCAGCTAATTTGTTGGCCTTGGGAATAGTAAATGAAATGAGCAGTCCCCCGCTAAGGAGTGCACCGGATTGTATAAAATTACGCCTGTTCATGGTTTGGCTCCTTCCTGCTGCGCACGGGCAGCCTGATGTATAGCAGCCCGGATCCGCGGATAGGTGCCGCACCTGCATATATTCCCTGACATTGCATCATCAATATCCTGGTCGGTAGGATTTGAGTTTTCCCGCAGCAAAACTGCTGCAGACATAAGTTGTCCGGATTGGCAATAGCCGCATTGAGGAACATCCATCTCGGCCCATGCTTGTTGCAGGGGATGGTCATTGTTTACAGACAGCCCTTCGATAGTTGTAACGCGTTGACCTGCTGCCCGGCTGATTTTGGTAACGCAGGAGCGCACAGCTTCTCCATTCAAATGAACGGTGCACGCACCACATTGGGCGACACCACATCCGAACTTAGTGCCGGTTAGTCCCAAAAGGTCACGAATGACCCACAATAAAGGCATATTCGGATCAGCTTCTACCTCCCGATGCTGTCCGTTAATCGTAATGGCTATCATATGCTATTGTTTTAGTTTGAGAACTGGTACGCTATAAAAGATAAGATTCTGTAAATCAGTATAAATTTATATATAAAAATCAAACTAAAAGTTGAGGAATAAAACATATTTTTTGATTGAGTGGTTCCGGTTTTTCTCAATTGAGAAGTAAGAAAAATGGGGATACTAAAATAAGATCGAAAAATAAAGAGGCTGTATCATAAATCAAATTGCCCCCTGGTGTTGTGTTACTGATGAATTGAAATTTAGTCGATAATATTTTGACTCGTCCGGAAAAAACTATACACAAAAAAAGGTGTATGAAAAAGGAAAACGAGGAGATATTACGGGTAGTGCGAGAAGACAAGCGCAGCCATCTTCCGGCCAATTTACGGGAGCAACTAATAAAAGAGATAGA
>NZ_DASVOB010000481.1:0-2145 GCF_036383575.1 Mucilaginibacter sp. | reverse complement strand
ATTGAACAAAAAGTGCGGCTGCACCTGTGATTTAAGCAGGTTCAGTTCGGCCTGGCTTTTTTGAATCATAATCTCTTCCGTTTGCTGCTTTAGCTTAAAATAAGCTATCGCTATGCGAAAGATCAGGCTCATAATGAAAATGAGCACTCCGCCCGAAACGTAATTAATGATGGCTTTTTGACTGATATGCTCTGGTGTTTTTGCAAAAAAGGTATTATAAATAAGCAGCGTTGAATAACCCCGGAGCACACCCGTTGCCACTAAAAAAATGATGACAAGTAATACATACCAAACATATTTTTCCTTTTGGTAAAATACAGGATACAGGAAGAGGATGTTACCATATATGATAGCTGCGTAAAACGTAGTGTTAACAATGGTATAAACAGCCGATTGGCCTGCTCCATCCATCGGCAGATAAGAAAAAAATAGCAACAGCGACACCGCTAACCATATCAAAAGCTGGAGTTGTGTAATGGATGGGCGGGTTTTAAATAGTTGCATTTTTAAAATTACTAAGCTTTTTGTTTGTGGATGCCGGTTTTAAATAGTTGCCGGCATTTATTCAATAAATGGCACTAACTGTTCAATAAGTTGGTCTTCAGGTATATTATTGAATAAATACAGTAGTAGGCTAAAAAGAACGCGGCAATGGTTTAACCGGTTTCATCGGATGGTTGATAAAAGGCAGTTTTGAATTGTTAACAGAAATGCATCCTTATCAAACCATCAAATTATCATGAAAACCGAACAATTAGCCGAAAAATTAGTAGCCGTAAGCCTTAGCTTGTTGCTGCTGCTATCGCATACGCCTAAAGTATTTGCTCAAACTGATACCATCCGTGTAAAAGACAAACGCCTGCTAACATCGGCGCTTAAACCCGGGTTAAAGCAATACCTCGTGTATTTTCAAAATACAAAGGACAACCGAAGCTTGAAATTTTGGCTTTGGCTGCGCGATATAAACCTCGAAACCCGTAACGGTGAAAAGGTATTTACCATAACCCAGCACTGGTATGGCAGCGATAGCTTATCATACCGTTCCATTTATTCCGTTAATAAAGTACCTGATTTCGCGCCGATTTATCATTCAGAAACCATCGGCAAAAAAACAAAGGCCTTTAACTGGGCTGCCGATAAAGTGATAAGTGCCGACACCGTTGCCAATAACGAGGCTAAGAACTTTAAGCTTGATTTTACCTTCGCCAACTTTAACTGGAATTTAGACATTGAAACCTTCGAGATGTTACCGCTTGCCAAAGGCAAAAGTTTTGCTATCCCTTTTTATGAGGCCGGGATCCCTGCGCCGCTTTATGTGTTGTACAAAGTAACCGGCAGCGAGTTAATTACTACATTGGATGGTAACAAAGTTGATTGCTGGAAGCTATATAACGAAAGCGATTACAATGGCCGCCATTTTACCGAAACCTACTGGATCAGTAAAAAGAACCATGAGTTTTTAAATGAGGAGGATTCTTTTGGAGGAGGTTATCGCTACAAAATAAAAATAATGGGTGCCGCGACTAACCTGCTGCCCAGGTTTGCGAAATAAAATACATTAAAAGAATATACCAATCCTCTGAAAAACAGCCGGGGCTATGATACTAAAATCATAGCCCCAGCCTTTGGTATAAGCAGTTAATAGTTTACTGATTCAACCCAAATGCTTCCCAGCCCGATGCGGTAGCCCGGTTACAGGTCATGGCCTGCGTTCCGTTTTCGCTGGAAATGAATTTGCCGTTGTTGCCGCGCAACGTTATTTTTCCGTCGGTGGTAACTATCCAGTCAAATTTTTCCCAGTCGCTTGGCGTGGTGCGGTTACAGGTGATGGCTTGTGTGCCGTTTTCTGACGAAACATATTTACCCATGCTGCGCAGGTAGATTTTGCCGTTGCCTGCGTCAAGAACGGTGAAATGTTCCCAGTCGCCGGCGACGGTGCGGGTGCAGGTCATAGCCTGCGTGCCGTTTTCGCCGCTTACATATTTACCATTAAAGCCTTTAAGCGATATTACAGTGCCTATTGGAGGAGCTGGCGGAGGATTGGTAGTTCCGCCGGTAATAATAGTGTTCATGGCCGAAAGCAGAGAGTTGGCACCTGAAGCGTCGCCGCCCAAATCCCAGATCATCATGCCCCCTGCCTGGTTA
>NZ_DASVOB010000480.1:0-1769 GCF_036383575.1 Mucilaginibacter sp. | reverse complement strand
CGGGTTTAAAGGCATCGTGTGCCCAACTAAGGAAGTAACGGGCTGCTCATTCAATGTTTTCATCATGATTGATTAGTTTAGTTGAGGATCAAATAACATGGCGGTACACAAGCAATTGCAACGATTTTTACTTTGCAGTACATCGTAGTTTACACAGCTTTTGCAGGCATCCCAAAAACGAGGTTCGCGTGCTACTTCGGCATAGGTTACGGGCTCAAAGCCAAGGCGGGTATTCATTTTCATAATGGCCAGGCCGGATGTAATGCTGAATATTTTTGCGGTTGGGTATTTGCTGCGCGAAAGGTTGAAAATGCTGTCCTTAATTTCAGAGGCTACACCGTGGTTACGGTGCTGCGGTGATACGATAAGGCCGCTGTTGGATACAAATTTTCCGTCGTCCCAGGTTTCGACATAGGAGAAACCTACCCATTCGCCATTTTCCGTTACGGCAACTATGGCTTTGCCGGTGTCGATCTTTTCTATTACTGAGGCTGCCGATCTTTTGGAAATACCCGAGCCCCTTGCTATGGCCGAACTTTCCATTTCCCTGATAATTTCATCGGCGAACACTACGTCGGCCGGAATAGCCGGCCTTACAATAATTCGTTCATCTTCCATTTTATATGTTTATTTCAGCTATCAGCACGGATTTGTTGAATAACTGTACATACCCCAATGCCAAAAGAATGCCCGTTGTGGCACACTTATACCATTTATAGGTTTAGGCCGTGTAAATGAAGATTTTAGTTTTCATCGAAGGATCAGGACATAAAAAAAGCCTATCAAAATGAAAGGCTTCTATTTTCAAAACAAGTTATTTTGATAATTATTCAACCGGCTGATGGTATTCAGGGTTATTTTTAAAGTCCTCCAGGTAACCGTCAGGGTTTACTGCAAGCCCGCTCATTTCAGTTTTGGGTAATACTTTTTTCTTTTTGGGACCGGAGATAGAAAGAATGATAACCGCTAATAAAGAGGTTATTTTAAGTATGATATAAAATGTTGTCATGGCTTTTAACTTTATTTAAAAGCCGATAGTAAACTAAACCTGTGCCAAAAACCTCAAGATCATCCGCAATAGCTCATAAACAACTATTGACAGTACCCCAATAAATTTCCCTTTATCATTTTGGGAGATGCAAATTATCAAAATGATAAAGTATTGAGCGTAAACGCCAATATCATTAGCCTATCAACAAAGGGGGGTTAACAGGGTTAACACAATTCAGGGTTAACATTTACATACATAACTAACAATCAACAAATTAAGTACTTTTCTTCCAAAAAACATGTTAACCCCCTTTTGTATAAATATTATCGGCTAAATTTCAATTCATAGGTAACACAACACAAGGGATGGTCAATTTGATTGATGATACCGCCTCTCATTCTCTTAAGCCTTAATTACCAGAATAAACACTATTAACAAGGGCTTCACTCCCACTTTTTGATACCAAGCTTTTGCATTTTTGAGTGCAGGGTTGATGGCGGCAAACCTAATTTGGATGCAGCACCGTCCTTGCCACTTATTTTGCCATTGCAGCGTTTCAACACATCCAAAATGTGATCGCGGGCATGCTCATCAATGGTTTTCAATCTGTCGGTCGCTATTTCGGCATAAGCAGGGCTTTCTTTTTTTCCCTGTAATTTGGGTAGGTAAGCATCTTTTATTATCGGGCCATCGGTTAGCAAGATACTGCGTTCAATAAAATGCTCCAACTCACGCACATTACCCGGCCAGTGGTATTCAAGCAACTGGCTCATCACAT
>NZ_DASVOB010000479.1:0-7787 GCF_036383575.1 Mucilaginibacter sp. | reverse complement strand
CTTAATGAAGTAGTAGTTACCGGTTACGGTTCGCAACGGAAAAAAGACCTTGTTGGCGCTGTAGCCGTTGTAGATGTGGCTGCGTTAAACAGGCAACCGGTTTCATCTGTAGAGAACCAATTGCAGGGCCAGGCTGCAGGTGTTACTGTTGTAGCTTCGGGCCAACCCGGCGAAAACCCTTCGGTAAAAATTCGCGGTGCAAATACATTTGGTAATAACCAGCCGCTATATGTAGTGGATGGTGTACCAACAACCAATGTAAGTGATATCAACCCTAATGACGTAGCAAGTATGCAGGTACTTAAGGATGCGAGCTCTGCATCAATTTACGGTGCCCGTGCTGCAAATGGCGTTATTGTGATCACCACCAAAAAAGGTACCGGCAAAACAACGGTATCATATGATGCTTACTATGGCTCGCAGGTTCCTAAAGGTGGCAATGTATTTAATTTGCTTAACCCCACCGAAATGATGCAGCTGAGGGCTTTTGCCATAAAAAACACTGCAGCTTTAAAAAATATCCCTGTTGACCTGAGCAGCAACCTTTATGGTCCTAACGGCAATGTATTGCCTGACTATATCAGCGCGGGCGGCGTAGGCCCGGCAGGCGTGCACGATGGCGACGCCGCGGTTGATCCTGCAAAATACAATGTAAACCCTTTTTATACATCGGGTGATGCATCTGGCTTTTATCGTATAACCCGGGCCAACAAGGGCGGTACCGACTGGTATCATCAAATTTTTAAATCGGCCCCGGTGCAAAGTCATAACGTGGCTTTAAGCGGCGGTTCGGATGCCGCAACCTATTTGTTTTCAATGAACTATTTTAACCAAAGAGGTACTTTGAAAAACACTTATGATAAGCGTTATACCGTTAGGGCCAATACAAGCTATAACGTTACCAAGCATATCAGGGTAGGCGAAAATTTATCTTATTCATTAACAGAAAACCCGCTGATCAATGAAAACGATGAAGGTTCGTCAATTGGTATGGCTTTCCGTGAGCAGCCTATCATACCGGTATATGATATAAAAGGCAATTATGCCGGCTCAAACACGGCCAACTTAGGTAATGCACGTAACCCTGTTGCCATTACCGACCGTACTAAAAATAACTATGGTGCATTTAACAGGCTTTTCGGTAATGCCTTTGCCGAAGTTGATTTCCTGAGGTATTTTACCGTGCGTACTCAATTTGGTGGTGAGTATTATTCTGATTATAATCACAGTTTTACTTTCCCGGAGTATGAGAACTCGGAAAATAACTCAACAAACTCCTATGCCGAAAATTCATTTAACGGGTACAACTATACCTGGACAAACACATTGACCTATCACCAGGTAATTCAAAAACATGATATCAAATTACTGGTAGGTACCGAGGCTTATAAAAACAGGTATCAAACATTAGGCGCAACCAATACAGGTTATTTTACTTTTGATCCTGATTACACCACCATTACAACCGGTACAGGCACACCTACGGCTTATAGTACCCTGACAAGAGATAAGATATTCTCATTGCTTGCCCGTTTGGATTATACCTTCAACGATAAATATCTTTTAAATGCTACTATCCGCCGCGACGGTTCATCAAGGTTTAAATCATATCAATATGGTTGGTTCCCTGCTGTTAGTGCCGGCTGGCGCATATCACAGGAAAGTTTCCTGAAAGGTGTATCTTGGATCAATGATTTAAAGATCAGGGGTGGTTTTGGTATCATGGGTAACCAGATCAACGTTGACCCCGCAAACGCTTTCACTACGTTTGGCAGCAACAAAACCAACTCTTACTATGACGTAAATGGAACATCAACAAGCACAGTTGCAGGTTTTGCACAAAACCGCATAGGCAATCCTGATGCTAAATGGGAAAAAGATAAAAACTTCAACATCGGTTTTGATGGTTCATTCTTTAACCAGAAGTTAGACATTACCGCCGATTACTATAAAAAGATCATTACCGACCTTTTATTTAACCCGGCTCTTCCCGGTACCGCTGGTTCGGCAACTGCCCCTTACAGCAACGTAGGTGCAATGGATAATACAGGTTTGGATATCACCATAGGTACACATACAAACCTAACCCATGATCTGAAAATGAACGCGGCTTTAACGTTCACCACTTATCACAACGTTATCAAACAGGTAACTCTTGGTCAGGATTATTTTGAGCAAAACTCCGGTCGTGTTAACGGTAGTTCAATTGTCAGGAACAGTGTTGGCGGCCCGGTTGGCGGTTTCTTTGGATACAAAACTGTAGGCTTCTTGAATTCACAGGCAGAAATTACTGCTGCAAACACAGCAGCAGGCGGTACCTATCAAAATGACGCAGCTGTTGGTCGTTTCAAATATGCCGACATCAATGGCGATGGTAAAGTGACTGCAGATGACCGCACCTTGCTTGGCAACCCGAACCCTAAATTTACCGGCGGCTTAAATCTTGATTTTACTTACAAAAACTTTGATCTAAACATGTTCTGGTACGGATCATACGGTAATAAGATCTGGAACGATGTTAGGTGGTGGACTGATTTTTACGCAAACTTTGCCGGTGCAAAAAGCAAAAACGCTTTGTATAATTCATGGACACCGTCAAATACCAATGCTAAGGCACCAATTCAGGAAATCGACGGCTCGTTCAGTACCAATACAGTTCCAAACTCTTTCTATGTTGAAAATGGCTCATACCTACGCTTACGTAACCTGCAGGTTGGCTATACTTTTGACCCCAAAGTGCTGAAATCTATCGGCATCGACAGGTTGAGGGTGTATCTGTCAGGCGCTAACCTTGTTACCATAACTAAATATTCGGGCGTTGATCCGGAGATTGTAGGTGGTGGTACAACCAGCAGTACAACCAGCAGCACAAACTTTGGTGTTGACCGCGGTAACTACTCGCCAAACCGCACATATTTATTAGGCGTTCAAGTTAAATTCTAAATAATTAAAACATTATGAAAAATATACAACGTGTATCAGTATTTGCTTTGATTGCAGCTGGTATTTTACAGGGCTCATGTAAAAAGGCGTATCTTGATCAGCCCGCTATAGGTGCCCTGAGTTCTGATCAAATTGCAACAAAAGCCGGTGTAGACGGTTTGTTGATAGGCGCGTACTCGGCGCTTGATGGTCAGGGTGGTAATGGAAATAACGCAGGTTTAGGCGGCGGCAGTGCCTGGGAAGTTTCTCCCGATAACTGGATCTATGGTAGCGTTGCCGGTGGCGATGCCCACAAAGGTAGCTCTGGTATTGATCAGCCGGCTATCAACTCTATTGCAACTTTTACTGTAGATGCCAGCAACGGCTTTTTAAATAGTAAATGGAAAGCCGATTATGAGGGTATCAGCCGTTCAAATAATGTACTTAAAGCCGCTGCTATTGCAACCGGCATTGCGGATGCTGATAAAACCAATATCATTGCGCAAGCCAGATTTTTGCGTGCACATTACTATTTTGATCTTAAAAAGATGTTCAGTAATGTGCCATATATTGATGAAGCTACAACTAACTATGTGCAGCCCAATACTACGGATGTATGGCCCAAAATAGTCGACGATTTCAAATATGCTTATGCCAATTTGCCTGGTACACAGTCGCAAAAAGGCCGCGTTAACAAGTGGGCGGCCGGCGCTTATCTGGCTAAAACCTACCTGTACCAAAAGGATTATACCAACGCTGATAAAATATTTACAGAGGTGATAACCGGTGGTACCAATTCGCAAGGTGTAGCATATGGTTTAACTGACAATTATTTTGACAACTTTAACGCCGCAACTAAAAACAACAAGGAAACCGTATTTGCAATTCAGCAGGCGGCTAATGATGGTACAAACACAATAGGTGAGGCAAATAATGGCGATATGCTTAACTATCCATACAACAGCCCATTCGGCTGCTGCGGATTTTTCCAGCCTACGTTAGATCTTGCTAACTCATTCCGTACTACGGCTGCAGGGTTACCATATCTTGATGATTATAATACCCATCCGGTTGCCAATGATATGAATATCGCATCCGACAAGCCGTTTACACTTGATGCAGGTAACCTGGATCCGCGTTTAGACTGGACTGTTGGCCGTCGTGGTGTCCCGTATCTTGACTGGGGTAACCATCCTGGTATGAACTGGATTCGCGAGCAAAGCTCTGCCGGTCCTTACTCGCCTAAAAAGAATGTTTACTACCAGGCTACAAAAGGCACTTATGCCGATAGCCATTCATGGGCGCCGGGTAATGCCAACCAGGTTAACGTGATCCGCTTTGCCGATGTGTTGCTGATGGCTGCCGAAGCAAAAGCACAATTAGGTACCGGCGACTTTGGCCTGAGCTACGTGAACCAGGTACGCGCACGCGCTGCTAAACCTGCAAGCTTTGTGTATACTTATACAGACCCGGCAAGCCCAATGGGCGGGTACACTACTACCCCGGCTGCTAATTATGTGGTAAGTGTATATCCTGCAAGTTACTTTGCAAGCAAGGATGCTGCTTTAAAGGCAATTTATTTTGAGCGTAAACTTGAGCTGGCTATGGAAGGTCACCGTTTCTTTGACCTTTCGCGCTGGGGTATTGCACAACAGGCATTGGCTACATACTTTGGTTTTGATGGCAAAACTATAACCGACGTAACCGGGGCTCATTTTACTATCAACAAGAATGAGTATTACCCGATACCTCAACCTCAGATAGATCTCGAAAAAATAAACGGGGTGTCTATTTTAAAACAGAACCAGGGTTATTAATCGGTTTTTTATTTGATTTTTGTGAAGGAAGAGACTGCAAAAGCAGCCTCTTCCTTGTTTGTTTAACAGGATCTGAAAAACAATGGATCAACGATAAGTAGATGAGATTAAAAAAATCCCTGGTATTACCGTATTTATTTCTGTTTTGTGCAACAGGAATTTTTTTATCAGCTGGCTGCGATCAACCCGATAAGCGAGGTGAGCAGGCAAGAAATGACGGCAAATCGCTCTCCCTGAAATACTGCCAAAGCTGCCATGAGTACCCCGATGCCCGGTTTTTGGATAAGGAAACATGGGCCAAACATGTGCTGCCGGCTATGGCACCAAGGTTAGGGATACAAGTTTATGCCGAGGATCAGTATGTAAATAATCCATCGGCAAAAACGATGTTATCATATGACGACTGGTTGAAAATTGTTGATTATTATACTAAGGCAGCTCCAAAAGCACTTAAAGCAGCCCGGCAACCCATTAAACCGCTTAAAGACTGGGGCGTTTTTAGTTTAAAGAAGCCAACCGGTTATAAGCCCGGCGTGGCCACAACAACGATGGTCGCGTTTGATGCGATTGGGCATCAGATTTACACCAGCGACCGCACAAACAGCAGTGTTTACCAATGGTCAAACAACCTGGCCCAGCTATCGGTGCATAAATATAGTTCGCCGGCGGTAGATGTTCAGTTTATGAAGGATGCCGGTAATAAAGAGCATGGGCTTTTTACATTTATCGGATCGATGGATGCGGTTGACGTTCTTAATGGCTACGTGAAAGATATTTCCATTAACCAGAACGGTGTATGGCAGGATGCCGAAATTGCAAATGGCTTACCGCGCCCGGTCCAGTCATTGACTGCTGATTTTGATAAAGACGGGCTTGCAGATGTTGTTGTTTGCGGCTTTGGCCATAATGCAGGTGGCTTATATTTATTGAAGCAACTGCCCGGCCACAAATTTGAAAAACGTGTTATTAGTACCATTCCCGGAGCCGAACATGCAATAATCGGCGATTTTGATCATGACGGATGGCCGGACATAGCCTGCTTATTTGCCCAGGCCGATGAAGGTATCTGGCTGTTTTTGAACGACCATAAAGGCGGTTTCAAAACAAGTAACTTATTGAGGTTTCCGCCGTTTTACGGTTCAAGTAGTTTTCAATTAGTTGATTTTAATAACGACGGGAAATTAGATATCCTGTACACCAGTGGCGACAACAGCGATTATTCGCGGATCTTAAAACCATATCACGGGGTTTACATTTTTATCAATCAGGGTGATTTTAAATATAAAAAGGCCTGGTTCTTCCCGGTTAACGGGGCTACCAAAGCAATAGCTGCAGACTTTAACGGCGATGGCTTGCCGGACATAGCACTGATCGCATTTTTCTCGGATCTTAAAAATAACCCGGCAGAAGGTTTTACCTATTTTGAACAGAACGGCCCATTGCATTTTATGCCCCATAATTTGCCTATCGAAAATGAAGGAAGATGGATTTGTATGGATGTTGGCGATTATAATGCAGATGGCAAACCAGATATTTTGTTAGGAAATTATTCAATGGGATTTATTAACCAGGAAGGAGTTAAGCCTCAATGGGATTCGGCTACACCTTTTGTTTTGTTGACAAACACAGGAAGCAGGCATCAATAGCCGGTTTTGAATAATATTATAAAAAAGCTTAGAAAACATCGAAAAATATTCAATAAATGAACAAATAGTTGCGTGAAATGTTGCATAAGTGTTATTAGTTTTTTAAATTTACAGATATAAACTTACAAAGCCTTTGAAGAAAATTGTTGCCATATTACTGTTGATCGTCCATGCTTACGGCTTGGGCGGATCGCTGGTTTTGCATCAATTTCTGTCCTGGAAAATGGAAAGGTTCTATAATGAACAGGCGGCAAAAGGACTATATGATGTTCACGATCTGAAGGAAATAGCGATCCCGGTAAACCTGCCGGGTATTAAAGATTGGAAAAATTACGAAAATATCAGGGGGCAGGTTCAGTTCGGGGAGCAGGCATATAATTATGTACAAATGAGGGTTACGAGCCATAAATTGTACCTGAAATGTATCCCTACTTATAGCGAAACACGTTTAAATGCCAACAATATACTGCATGCCGCCCCTGTAAAAGATACGCCTGTACCTCAAAAGGAACATGTGCCATATGTGAATATTACTTTTTCTGATGTGCTGATTTCGCAATCATTTGATCCCATTGATTTTGGGGCTTTTGAAATAAAGCTTACATCACCGGATGTGTGCCATTTTATGTTTGAAACGGACAGGCACATTAAAATGCCTAAGCAGCCTCCCAAAGCTATCTGCTAAATAATTCCATTCCCCATTAATTTTTCTGCTTAAATGCATGTATAAGTTTATGCCCCAATGGGCTTATGCTAATGATGCTTTAGTTATTAATGCTATTTATTTTTTCAAGAAATAAGTAATATTGATACTTGTGGCTATTGCGCATCTCTTAAATGTGGCCGCTGGTGAGGTAATGGGGTAGTTGTAATTGAAAATCAATTTTTTATTAAAATAGATATTATGATATAGGGTAAATTATTGCCTGTTTTTTCGATTGCACTTGTTTAAGCTCGTGTTTATTGAAATGGAAGATTCTTAGATTGTAGAGATCTGAGTTTAGTTGAGCAGTGTTTGTAGGAACATTGAATAGCGCTCCGGGGTGAGATACGGAGCGCTTTTTTATTCGTTAAAACCACAACGTCATAGATAGTTTTTGCCTATTTAGCCGGTGCATAGGCGCCGGTATTCAGCCAGGTAAGCCAGGCTTTTTTAAATGCCGCGTGACTTAAAGGCGGGCGTTTACGGCCTTCGCCCGGACTAAATGCCGCAACAACCAAACCATCGTCTGCATGCGCAATTAACTTTTGCATGTCCTTGTGGCCGTTAAGATTGGGATTCAGTAACTGCTTGGCAAGTTGACGGGGACTTCGGCCCTGGAAAATCATTTTCATATCTGCCGGTGGCAAGTGCCAGTTTGGATTGCCTGGCGGCGTGTGTAAGCCCGGGGTGTTAGTCGGT
>NZ_DASVOB010000478.1:0-13294 GCF_036383575.1 Mucilaginibacter sp. | reverse complement strand
TCATTTGCTGATTATTTGTCATCATCACAATGGTAATGCTATCGGGCAGCCAGCTGTAAATGGTAGTCTCATAGTTACTGTTTGAGCCCTGATGCTGATGCCAGATGAGTTTGCCATTCTCAAAGCCGGTCGACCCCAGGCTGCTTTCTCCTCCCGGAAAATTAGCAGCCAGTTCGGCTAAAGATTTTGCTGACAAAATCCTGCAATATTCCAATGCCTGTGTCCATTTGTACAGATCATCTATAGGCAAGCGCACCCAACCGCTCATTACCTGGCCATAAGGAGTGTTTTTACCGGAATTGTCAAAAGCCTGCGCCATTCCGGGCGCCCCCACAGGGTAATCTACCACAGCGTGGCCGATGCCTGCCGGTTTGAAAATGTATTTTGCCAGGAATTGGGCGTAGGTCATTTTGCTGACCTTTTCAATGATGCGCATTTGCAGGTAAACATTGGCGTGATTGTAGATGTAGCCGGTACCCGGCGCAAGCGCAAGCTCTTTAACAGACCTGAGGTAGTTATATAAGGCAGAATCAGTATCGCCTACTGTGGCCGGTGGCAGCGGAATCCCGCTGGTATAATTAATAAGATGCCTGATCTTTACCTGCCTGGCCCATTCCGGAAATTCTGGAAAATATAAAGACAAGGGATCGTCCAGTGAAAGCTTACCTTTTTCCTTTAATACCATGATAGCCGTCCCGTTAAACTCTTTGCTAACCGAACCAATATCGAACCGAAGCGAATCATGCAGCGGGATGGTTTTATTGCCGTTGGCAAAACCCAATGATTGCCGGTAGATGACCTTGCCACCCTTTGCAATCAGGATGTTGCCATTGTAAATACCGCGCTGATAAGCCAACTGTACCACTGAATCTATACGTTGTGTTAAAGACTGGGCTTCGCTTAAAACAGCATGCATGCCGATAAGGAGCAGGATAATTAATCTCTTCATACTATGGGTTAAAGACGTGTGATTTTTTAAAACGTTACCGTTCCGTCCAACTTTCCGGATAAGTTTCTATCAACATATGTTTGGTTTTAAGTATTAAATATTTTGCAATTAAAGAGATAACTAATGGGAAAGTACATCACCACATCAAGCACACGATTTTGATAGAAAAGCACGCAAATCATTTGATTTACTGTTTTTCTTTTCAGGGAGTACAACGAAACAAGTATCTTCGGGGATTAAAATATTAGCCTAAACCATGCACAATAAGTTACTGGCAGTGTGCTTTATCTGCTTTTTCTGTTTAAAAACATTAGTGTCACAAGCACAAACAATAACGGCACCTCCAGCTTCCGGCACCATCACCGGTTGTGCAGGTTCACCTTCGGCCAGCCCTAACCTACAGCAAATTACTGTTACCTCCAGCGGCTTATCATCGGCTATTACGGCTACTGCGCCTGTTAACTTTGAGATATCATTAGCGTCTGCAGGCGCTTACAGTAAAACTATCTCATTACCGCAAACGGGCGGTACTGTCTATGTTCGATCTGCAGCAATTGCACCTGTTGGCAGCCTGTCTGACAATGTCAGTTTTACATCGGCTGGTGCCGGTGTTTTTAATGTCCCGGTGAGTGCTACTATAAAAGCATTGCCTGTTGTTAATGCGATTGCCGATCAAACTGTTACCAGTGGCGCTTTGACGACGCCTGTTAATTTTACCGGCACCGCCCCCGTTTACCAATGGACCAACAGTAACCCGGGTATAGGAATTGCCGCAAGCGGTTATGGTAACATCCCGGCTTTTACAACAATTAATCCAGGTACCAATTCAGAAACGGCAACCTTTACAGTCACTCCATCCCCAAACGGATTTATTTTTACGGGCAATGCCAACAGCAATTCGGTTTCAATGGTCAATTCGAATAACAACACCGTTGTAGCTACGATACCGGTTGGTAATGGCCCGTATGTAACATTGGTAAATCCTAACCAGCGTGAAGTTTATGTAAGCTGTTTTTATCATAATGAAGTTGATGTATTAGATGCATTAACAGGCAGTATAATCTCTAAGATAGCGGTTGGGAATAATCCGGAGCATATGACCACAAGCCCCAGCGGAAGCATGTTGTACGTAGTAAATGGAGGTGGCGCCAGCGTTTCAGTTATCAACACAGCTACTCACGTAGTGGTAGCAACTATACCCGTCGGAGCAACACCGCAAATATTGACTATGAGCCCCGATGGAAGCAAATTATTTGTATCAACCTATGGTACCTTTGGCGAAGGCCCCATTTACGTTATCAATACAGCTACCAATGCGGTAACCGGTACTATTACGGCGGGTATGGCGGTTCGGGCTTTAGTTATTAGTCCCGATGGAAACCGGCTTTACGTCTCAAACGGCGGTATCCAGAACCTTGTGGTGATTAATGTAATAACCAACAATGTAATAGCCGCTATCTCTGTGGGCAACTATCCGCTGGATCCTGTTCTCAATGCCGACGGAAGCCGACTATATATAGCTAACATGCTTTCTAACGATGTATCCGTTATCAATACTGCTACAAACACCGTTATTGCAACTATTGCCGTTGGCAACTACGCTTTTGACTGCGCACTATCCGCAGATGAAAAATTTTTATATGTTGTAAACCGGGAATCACAATCGGTTAGCATAATAAGCACAGCCAGCAATACCGTAATAAAAACCATATCGTTAAGCGGACAGCTCGATTACCCTGTATTAAGTCCGGATGGTACTCGTTTATACATTACAGACGATGGCAGCAATGTTATTCACGTTATCAATACTGAAACTAACACTCTCATTACCGATGTGCCGGTTGGCTTAAATCCCCTTATGTCCAGTAAATCAATCAGCATTGGCAACGGGTGCTCCGGTGCGCCAAAAACATTTAAAATAACGGTTAATAAAGCTTTACCCGTTATCACAGCGCCGGGCAATATTAATGCTGTTAATACTACATATGGGATTCCTTCCACTGCCGAAAGCTTTACGGTATCCGGCACTAACCTTTCAGCAGGAATAACCGTTACACCTCCGCCCGGCTTTGAGGTAAGTACAGATAATGTAAATTTCAGCAGTACCGTTACTGTTGGCGGTGCAAACATAGCCGGCCCGATTACCGTTTATATCCGGTTAGCAGCTAAAACCAATGCAGGTGTTTATAGTGGCAACATAGTTTTAAGTAGCAGTGGGGCCACAAATATTGACATAAATATACCTAGCAGCACAGTATCTCCTTCTATTTTAAATATCACGGGTACGTATGGTAAATACTATGGCGACGAACTCACTGACTATACGCTAACGGCAAATACCCCGGGCGTAACCTTTAACCCGGTGGGATTGCGTAACAATGATGCTTTTAAATCTATAAAAATTGCCTTTGGCAACGGGGCCAACCCTACCGCCCAGGTTGGCACATATCCTGGCACAGTTACATTATCTGATTTTCAGGGCGATAACGGTTATCTTCCCGGCAACTATATCATTCATTATTTCCCGGTCGACCTGGCTGTATTGCCCGCGCCCATCACTATCACCGCCAACAATATAAATAAGCCCTATGGTACTGCGCTAAGTGATGGATCTTCGTCGACCGGCTTTTCGGTAACTGGCTTAAAAAATAACGAAACGATAGGTACCGTGTACATGCTATATGGCTTAGGTGCGCCGGCACCGGCATCGCCGGGTGTTTATACCGGATCGGTAGTTCCCTCAGCGGCCGCAGGAGGCAGCTTTTCGCCAGCCAACTATACGATATCCTACCAGGCGGGTAACCTTACCATTAACGCGCCCCCGCCGCCAATATTAACCTATAGGGATATCCCCTCAACTCTTCAAACAATTTATGGTACCCCTTCTATAGTTACAAGTATCAGGATATTGGGGCAAAACCTTACATCGGGTGTTTCTATAAATCCTCCAGCAGGCTTTGAGCTTAGTACTGATAATAGCAGCTTTGGCGGCGCAATCGCGCTCACGCCGGATGCCGGAGGCAACCTCGCAATAACAACAATTTATATACGGCTGGCAGCTACTACACCAGTTGGGAATTACGCCGGCAACCTGGCGCTAAGCAATGCAGGCGCGGGTAATATCAATATACCGTTAGCGGGTACCGTTACTCCGGCACCACTTACAGTCACCGCAAAACCGGTTGTTAAAACCTATGGTGATTCCCCGGACAACGGTGCAGCATCTACAGCCTTTACAGCATCGGGATTACAGAACGAGGAAACTATTGGGACAGTTACCTTGTCATACGGCGCAGGTTCAGCAACAGATGATGCCGTTGGTGTCTATAATCCCTCTATTATTCCTTCGGCGGCTGCCGGAGGAAGTTTCAACAGCAATAATTACAATATAGCCTATATTCCCGCCGGCATTACTGTTAACCCTGCGCCACTTACCATCACGGCCGATAATATTTCCAGAGCTATTGCTAATGAAAATCCAATACTTACATTAAAATATACCGGCTTTGTAAACAATGAAGGCCCAGCACAGCTTACTACATTACCCCAGGCATCCACTACTGCGGTGCTTACCTCACCAGCCGGACAATACCCTATTGTAGTTAGCGGCGCTTTTTCGGCCAATTATATTATTAGCTATGTGCCTGGTAGTTTAACCATTTACTCGGCGCCGCAAAATATTAAAGTGCCTAATACATTTACACCTAATGGCGATGGTGTCAATGATCTGTGGGTTATCAAAGATCTGCAATATTATCCCGGCTGCGCGGTGGATATCTATAACAGATATGGGCTGCAATTGTATCATTCACGTGGTTATAGCCAGGCCTGGGATGGTACGTATCATAACCAGCCATTGCCTTTTGGCACCTATTATTACATTGTGAACCTTAACGACGGCTCGCAGGCAAGACTTTCGGGGTATGTGACCATTGTGCGATAGTTACTATGCGTAGTCTTTTTCAGCATGTTCGGAGGGTTCAAGGCATAACTATCTGATAACTTATTCCCGGCGTTCATCTTTACCTGAATAATATAAAAACCGTGCAATTTCCCTATTGTATCAAATAACAATCTGCACAAAAAAAGCTGCCCACTATCGCGGGCAGCTCCTAATCAACCATTAACTATCTGGTATCTCATTTTACATCCCAGAAGATCTTTGTTGTACGTGTATCCTTTGCTTTTACATCATTATAATGACTGTTAAAACCAGTTTCGACACTTGGATATACTAAACGGGTTGGCGGCGTAGTATAATTTGCCAATTTACCGGTGCTCGGGAACGTGAGTTTAGGATATTTTGTGCGCCTGTATTCGCTCCAGGCTTGAGTACCCTGCATAAAGCCAAAATGCACCCATTTCTGTATCCATATTTTTGCCAGTTTTTCAGTCTGTGAACCTGTATATAGCACTGTTGGCCCGCCCTGAACTGTAGTGGTGTTGTTCAAAAGAAATACATTTATATCTGCTGCGCTCAACGTTGGCTTAACACCGGTACCTAAACTATTCAGATAAAAATAGAAATAAACAGATTGGCTTACTGCTGTTTCATAAGCTGCTTTCGGGTCGCCACCTCCCCAACGCTCAAAGGCCTCAGCTTTCAGGAAGTTAACTTCTGGCGCGGTTATCACAATACCCGGAAGTTTATTATTGGTTAAGAAAGTGGTTGGGTTAACAACTGAATATTGTGTAATTGTGCTCGAACCTTCTTCACCTGGCGTGGTTACCGCTTGTGCCCTAAAAACCGTGTTCGGTTTCGGGTTGTTCGGATCTGTAAGATCTACACCTTTATCAAATATTACTGGTATCCTTGGGTCATTAGCAGGGAGCATAGCTGTGTTTAACATATAATCTGGTGCCCCATTACTATTTCCCTCGGTAAGTGCACTTTGCAACGATCCGGTATAGGTGGTTAATGGAGTTAGTAAAACATCTGTAGAGGCAGGATTGTAATTAGCAGCATTATCGCCATCTATCAATGGATATGATGTTGGGTCGGCCAGCATTTTGGCTACTTCGGCTTTCGATCCGGCTTCATCATAAAAAGACATACGCATTAGCAGGCGCAAACGGATGGAGTTGGCATAGCGCCTCCATCTATCCACACTCCCGCCTAACAAGATGTCCTGATTAGTAAACGCCTTAGTGGCCTGTCCTGATAGTGTAGCTGTTTTAAAATATGTTGAAGCAGCATCTAAACCGGCAATGAAGCTTTTGTAAAGCGCTATCTGATCATCAAATTTAGGATTTTTAACCGTTGCGCTTGTTTCAAGGCTGCCAGCCTCGCTAAACGGGATATCGCCCCAGCAATCAACCATTTGTGATGCCTGATCATATAACGTTACCCGCGCAGCATTCATGATCACATCATTAGTTGCCTTGTCAGTAGCTGACATTTGGTTGTAAGTAACCTCCATAGTTTTATACAGAGCCATTACACCATTTGCAGAACCATTTGGATGATAAAAGTCCTCCCAACGGTTGCCCATATAGCCATCATTTGGCTGATACACGGTATTGGTATTGGGCAAATAAGAGGTTTGTGCAAAATAAGACGTAGCAGTTAATACAAACGTTCTGTATTGCCAGTACTCGGCCCTTACCCTGGTATTATTTAACATGCCGGTAAACATGTACGGAATAGTTACAACTGCTGTTTTTTCCGGGTTATTAAATTTTTCGTCGATGCTTTTTTTGCAGCTTCCCAATGATAAAGCAAGCAAAAACGCGTATCCTATATGTTTAAAATTCTTTTTCATAATTAATGACTTGTACTATTAAAAATTCGCGTTTAATGAGAATCCAAAGCTTCTTGTAGCTGGTGATGAACCTTCATCCACACCTTGTCTGTACCATTTGTCGCCAATCGGCGCTTCCGGATCAAGATTTTTCAGCGTGCGGTATACATACAATAAGTTTCTTCCTACTAATGAGAACCTTAAATTATTCAGGTGCAATGCTCTGTTTACGCTTGCAGGCAACCTGTATCCCAACACAACTTCACGCAATTTCACGTAGTTGTTTTTAAATACCGCGTTTTCGTTTACAGAGTTCTCGCCCCAGTCATAAGTATTCAGGTAATAAGAAGCGGCATCAACAATAGTGGTATTCTTTTCTCCGTTTTCATTTACACCTGGCAATACAACACCGTCGTTATAGGTTTTACCACCGTTTGGTGCAGTGCCTAAATGTTTGCCGCCGCTGCCATCAATGTAATAAGCCAAACCACCGTGGGCTGCATCACGATACTGTAAAGTACTTTCGTACATACCCGCAGCAGTACCATATTTTAATGGGTTTGACACCATTTTTCCACCAAAACGGTAATCAACCAATACATCCAAAGAGAAACCTTTGTAGTTGAAAGTATTGGCAATACCACCTACAATTTTAGGCTGTATATTACCTGCGTCCACATATTTTGACTTATCAATAGTGTACAAACCATCACTGTTTACGATTTTGTTGCCATTAGCGTCTTTGGCTATAGGGTAAACTAATATATTACCCATAGGCTGGTTTGGCTGAGCTACCACCAATAAGGCAGACTGATCGCCGACGTAGAATGTAAGCTTTTCAAAACCAGGTGCCAGGTTGTTTACCTTTGAATGATTAACGGCAAAGTTTAAACGTACATCCCAGTTAAATTTACCAACAATTGGCTTACCGTTTAAAGCAACCTCCAAACCGTTGCTATGTAAAGTAGCGGCATTGGCTATTATGTTTCCTGCGCCGTTCGATGGGGCAATATTCAACCCCATAATTACATTTTTAACCTGGTTGGTATAATAGGTTAAATCAAAACCTACACGGTCTTTCAGGAAACGGGCCTCCAAACCATATTCCTGCTCATATTTCATCTCGGGTTTTAACTCCAGGTTGCCATAAGTAGCATCATAGGTAAGCTGTGTAACAGAACCTGTTGATGTTGACAATGACGATTGGTTGTACAGCACGTTAGGAACATACCTTGGCGGTTTGTTGCCAACCACCCCGTATGATGCCCTTAATTTTCCATAGCTGATAAATTCAGGCATTTGAAACGCATCTGTAAATACGAAACCAGCATTTACCGACGGATAAAAATAGGTATTGTTTTTTGTAGGAAGCGCTGAAGCCGACTCATTACGTGCGGTACCTTCCAAAAACAAATAATTTTTATAATTTAAGTTTAAGATACCAAAAAAAGCCTGAGTTTTCATGAAACCACGGGTTGCCGTTGTTGTTTGCGTACCGTACGAGTTTGATAAAGAGAAGAAGTTTTCAGTTACCAAACCGCCATTGGTACCTGATGACTGATCACGATAGGTTTCACTACGTGAGGTATAGCCACCACTAATAGACATATTCAGATCTTTGGTAAGCTTAGGCGAATAGGTCAATAATAAGTCGCCGTAAGTACCTGAATATTGAGCTTTGGAAACACCATAATAGCCGGTGCTTGAAGGCGAGTTGAAAGCTACAGGATATTCGTTATACTGCATCGATTCGGTATTGCGGCCTGTATAATCACTGCCGATACGTCCTCTGAACTTCAAATTTTTCAACACATCCCAGTTTAAAGTAGCGCTGGTGATCAAACGGTTTTCGGTTTCATCCTCGCTGTTCTTTAACTGTGTCCAGAAAAAATCCATAATATCCCCACCGCTCATGTTATATTTAAAAGCTTCAGCCGGGTTCCTGACAGCGTTACCAAGGGTTACGTATTTATAACCCGCTGATGTTTGATAGTTATCCAACAATACATCCGCTTTTTCCGACCTGTTTAGGAAGCCACCAAAGTTGGCTAAAACCCGGTTAAGCTGATACGGACGGTTATGGGTTAAGGTATTTACATAGCTCGCGACGATATCCGTGCTAATTTTATTGCTTAACTTGACAGTTGTATTTAAGTTAAACGAGTTTTTTTGTTGTTTTTGACCGCGCTGGATACCGGTATAATCCAAACGGGTTGCCGACAAACGGTAGTTAACATTATCCGTTTGGTTTGATATAGCGATGTTGGCATTTGAACTATAGCCAGTTTGAAACAGATCTTTGTAGTTATTTGGCTGCGGAGTGTAATCCCTGATCTCGCCATCCCACCACCTGATCTTCTGACCTTCCATTTTAGGACCGAACTGTGCGTATGAGCTAAAACGTGGCCTGTATCCTGACGGTGAATTAGCATCAGCTAACCAGCCGTCTTCTGTAAAACCACCTGCAAGGTTGGTTGCACGGTCATAACCCGGACCGTAAACGTTTTGAAATTTTGGTGTAAATGCCACCTGTTCTGCAGTGCCCACATAGTTGAAATCAACACCAAGCCCCCTTGATTTTGAACCTTTTTTTGTAGTGATCACAATAGCACCGCTCATACCGTCAGACCCGTAAGTAGCTGTAGCACTCGCGCCTTTTAACACGGTAAGGCTTTCGATATCTTGTGGATTGATATCCAGGATACCATTACCCCTGATCCGCTGATCAGACCAGTAACCACCGTTATTTGCACCATCTGCACCAGCCTCGCTGTTATTACGGATAATAACACCATCTACAACGTACAAGGGCTGAGTGTTGTAGTTAAGTGAGTTGATACCACGGATCTGCACGTTTACAGCACTGCTTGAACCACCCGGCGCAGTAGTGATCTTAACACCAGGGGCCTTACCGTACAATGCCGAAGCAAAGTTGGTATTGCCTGCCTCGGTTAACTGTTTTGCCGTAATGGTAGTAGTAGCATAACCCAGGGATTTTTCCTGGCGTTTGATACCAAACGAGGTAACTACCACTTCATTTAATTCGCCTTTACCTGTAGCCAGCGTTACGTTGATCACGGGGTTATCGCCAACGGTAACTTCTTTGGGGGTGTAGCCTACAGATGAAAATTTAAGCACTGCACCTTTAGCCACTTTAATGCTGTACGCGCCGTTAATATTGGTTTGTACACCTGTTGTTGTGCCCACAACTAACACGGTTACACCCGGTAAAGGCCCGGCGTCATCGCGCACCACTCCCGTAACATTTGTTTGGGCAAATAAATTTGCCGAGATAAAAAGGGGCAGTAGCAGGACCACCCACCTTTTCAAGTTTAGATAAAATTGTTGCATGAAAATTGATTAATTGAGTTAAAAAAAGGTCTTTAGGTATGTTTATGCAGGCTCGGAGATACTGGCCTGCGGACTCAGTTTATATAGGTTTTCAATCACCGTGGTTACGCCCCCTAACAGTTGCGCGTTATTGCCCAGGTTTGAAACCGCCAATTGGGTGTAGGTGGTTAAATGAGGGATACAGTGCTCATTCATGGCTTGCTGAATAGGACTAAGCCATAATTTACCGATAACACTTCCCTTCCCGCTTAAAATAATACTTTCGGGATTCATCAAATGCAGCAATATGGCCAGGCCCTGGCCAATAAAATAAGCTGCTTCAGAAATTATTTTTATAGCGAATGCATCACCTTTAAGCGCTTCGGTAATGATATCATCTGCCGATAATGTATCATATTTTACCAGGCTGCTAACTTCGCCCTGTTTTAAACCTTCAATGGCTTTTGCTTCAATGGCCAGCAAAGAAGCTTCTGTTTCTAAACAGCCCTGCTTACCGCACGAGCATAATTTCCCGTTTTTGTGAAGCGGCAAATGGCTAAACTCCCCCGCAAAACCGCTGTGCCCTTTAAAAATTTCTTTATTGATGATCATCCCCAAACCAACACCCCAACCCAGGTTAATGATCATGGAGTTATTGCGGGCAATGGGAAGGCCAAATTTTTGCTCGGCCAGGGCTATAGCTGTCGAGTCATTTTCAATAAATACAGGTAGCTCGACTTGTTTGGTGATGTAGGTTACCAGTGTTTCTTCCGGCGATTTAAGAAAACTCAGGTTATTTCCCAAAAACGCGTCAATAAACCCCGGCATGGTAATACCTATAGCTAAAAATTTATCTTTTGGTAATCCTGAGTTAACAACTACAGTCTGGATACAAGCTATTAATGAATGAATAGCATCCTTGTTATCATTCAGTTTCAGCTCAAATTCCTGCACCTCACCTACAAACTCATTGTTCATGTTGACAATTACGATCCTTGTCAAAAACTGGTTCATGGCAACCGAAATAATGAAGCCGGTATCGCCTATCAATGAGTAAGTTGCGGGCTTTCTGCCCCCGCTTGAGGCCCTTATACCTACCTCTTTTACAATATCTAACTTAATTAAATCAGCTATCCCTTTGGTTACGTAAGGGACGCTTCTGCCTGTGTAAATACTCAGGTCATTAAGGGAAGCAGCCTTGCTGTAATACAGCCCTTTAATAAGGTCGATATTCTTGAGAAACATATAGCAGGGGGTTTATATCTGCATATTTAAATAAATTAATTTAATAAAGAAAGAAAACTTTTTATTTTTTTTAAAAAGTATAGCAAGAGTTTATAAAAGCAATAATTACTTTTGAAAATGAGAAGAAGACTATCACACATTTTCCTTGCACTATTTACCACGCTTTACGTGGGTAATGCACAAGCGCAACACCAGGTAAACCCTGATGAGATCAAAGAAAAAATGCAATGGTTTGCCGATGCCAAACTGGGCATATTTATTCATTACGGTATCTATTCTGTAAAGGGGATAGATGAAAGCTGGAGTTTTCATAACAAGAAGATCAGCTACCCGGATTATATGAGTCAATTAAAAGGTTTTACGGCAAACCAATATAAGCCCGATGAACTGGCAGACCTGATCAAAGAAAGCGGTGCCCGTTACGCAGTAATGACCACCAAACATCACGATGGTGTGGCCCTATGGAATAGTAAATATGGCCCATTGAACGTAGTACGAAAAACTCCGGCCAAAAAAGACCTGTTAAAACCATTGTATGATGCTTTGCGCGTACGTGGTATAAAAGCTGGTGCCTACTTTTCATTGATCGATTGGAGCCATGCCGATTATCCGGGCTTTTTGAAAGACAGCAGCCGGTACCAGGCTAATGCGCAACCGGCAAAATGGGCCAAATATTTAACCTTTATGAACGGCCAGTTGGATGAACTTGCCAAACAATACAATCCCGACCTTTGGTGGTTTGACGGCGACTGGGAACACAGCGCCGAAGAATGGAAAGCATCAGCAGTACGGCAAAAATTATTAAGCTACAACCCCAACACCATCATAAATGGGCGCTTGCAGGGCTTTGGCGATTATGATACGCCCGAACAAAACTTCCCGGTATCGAGGCCTAACTATAAATGGTGGGAGCTTTGTATGACCATTAATGACAACTGGGGCTATCAGCCACAGGACCAAAATTTTAAAACGCCCTATGAGATCATCAGCATTTTTACCGATGCTGTAAGCTATGGTGGAAATTTACTATTGGATATTGGCCCCAAAGGCGATGGCAGCATCCCGCCGCAAGAGGTAGAAATGCTTAAAGAACTGGGGGCCTGGAATAAAAAAAATGGCGAAGGTGTTTTTAATACCATAGCCGGCATGCCACAAGGCCATTATTATGGCGCAAGCACCCTGTCAAAAGATTCAACTACGGTATACTTGTTTGTCCCGGCTAAAACGAGCGCGCCGGTACTGGTAAAAGGGTTAAAAAACAACATCAAAAAAATAACCGTTCTTGGCAGCGATACACCACTAACCTATAAAATCGTGGGCAAAATTTCCTGGAGCGCCGTACCGGGATTGTTGTATATCTCCGTTCCTGAAAACCAGCAGGATAAATACATGTCTGTAATAAAAATTGAACTTAACGGAAAGCTTGACCTTTATCATGGTAAAGGAGGGTTTCTTACCAATGAGTAGTATAATAAGTAGGTGCTAAGATCCTTGATTATCAAAATACTGATAGCAAATTCTAAAACAAAAGCCTGTAATTAAACAATTGCAGGCTTTTGTTTTGGTGTTAGTCTCCGAAAATCCCTTCCAATTAAACCGCAACTGCCCTATTTATACGCGGATAAACCGTATCAGGCAAAAAAATTAAATTTTTTTTTTCCATTAAAACGGCCCTTGCAATAGCGAAGTACCGTTGCGAACAAAGCGTATCGCATGCGTTGTATCTTGCTTTTAATCAATAGTTTACAATAAATTTGTTTTATCAAACCAATTATCCGGGATTCCCCCAAAAGCAATAAGACCGTATGCTAAGCAAAAAAATACCGGGTCTGACAACCCGTAAACGGCTTGTTTTTATGGCTTTATACCGGGTATAACAGTTATAAACTAAAAACCAATTTATGAACAACAAACCAAAAACTACCTTTGCAACCCTGTTGGGCCTAATGCTCTTTACAGCCTTATTTTTCACTTATTGCACCAAAAAGCAAGTTGCACCGGCGGCGGGCAATAATCCTGCCTCACCTGC
>NZ_DASVOB010000477.1:0-4129 GCF_036383575.1 Mucilaginibacter sp. | reverse complement strand
TCCTCAACGCCTTTTAACTCTTCCTCGCTGAAACCGCCGGTATTTACAATAACCGAATGCACCTCGTAACCAAGGTCCTGTGTTAAATAAATACAGCAAAATGAGGTATCTAAACCTCCGCTATAAGCTAATACTACTTTTTTCTTCATTGTTTTTGGTGAGCTTAAAGCTAAAAGCGCAAGGCTAAAGCTTTACTTATCAATTATGGTGATCTGTTTCGTTAATTGCTATTAAGCCTTCGGCTTAATTTTCCACGTGGCCGATGCGCTTTTTTATCGCATTTTCAATGCGCTCAAGTAGCGTAGCTTTGTGGGTAATGCGCTGCATTTTTTCTTCGTACTCTTTCTGTTTTTCGGCTGGGTCAAAGAGCATGGCGGTGCACATGCAGTTCTTGCGGCCTTTGCTGGTTAAAATATCAAAGTTTACACAGCTTTTGCAGCCTGCCCAAAAGTTTTCATCCTGGGTAAGTTCGGAGTAGGTAACAGGTTCATAGCCAAGCTCTGAATTGATTTTCATTACAGCTAAACCGGTTGTTAATCCGAATATTTTGGCATCGGGGTATTTGGTACGAGATAGCTGGAAAATACGGTGCTTAATAGCCTTTGCCAATCCCGCCTTACGGAACTGCGGATTAACAATAAGGCCCGAGTTGGCAACAAAGTCGCCATGGCTCCAGGTTTCAATGTAGCAGAAACCGGCCCAGGTGCCGTCTTTATGGAGGGCTATAACAGCCTTGCCTTCCAGCATTTTATTAGCAACATATTCGGGCGAGCGTGTAGCTATACCAGTTCCGCGTGCTTTGGCCGATTCGGCCATTTCATCGCAAATCATTGGTGCATAATCAACATGCTGTGCAGTAGCAACCTGAATATCAAAATCTTGTATTGTCATTTAAATAGATAATTACCGTGAAATTAATTGGCTTTATCAGCCTTAAATAATTAGATGGTTTTTTTAAAAAGAAGTTTAAAAAACTCTTTTTGTGTGGGCAGGAGGAAAATTAATTCAAACCCGTGGCATGTAGGTCCTTCGTCGGAGAGGGCAGTTTAAAAAAACAGTTGAACCCAAGGCAGCGGCAGCCGGAGCAAATGTTGCTCTTGTTGCGGGCTTATTTAAGCTTGGTTGATTCATTTTTGTATTGAATTACTGTGTTTTTAATTTGGCTGCAAATTAGGCTATAAATTTTTATTTATACAAGAAAAAAATGTGATTATTTGATGTTGGGTGAGTGGTTGATTAAGTTTATTGAGTGAGTAGTTTGATTTTCTATATAAGTATTTGATTTACAAAGAGAACCACTCGCATAATCAACCCAATCAACCATTCACCTCCCGGCCACAATATCATTGATGATCATATCAGCATGAACGCGCGAGTTTTCGATGAACCAAAGATGGGTATCGAGGCCGCCACAAACTACACCGGCAAGGTATAAGCCGGGCATGTTTGTTTCCATGGTTTCGGGGTTATATTGAGGGATGAATTTATCGTCAGAAAGGATGATACCAAGCTTTTTCAGGAATTCAAAGTTTGGTTTATAGCCCGTCATCGCCATTACAAAATCATTTGGGATGGTGATTAATCCTCCCGGTGTTTTAATGTCGACCTCGTTTTCGCGGATGGCTTCAAGATTTGAGTCAAAATATGCCTTAATGCTTCCTTCTTTAATGCGGTTAATGATATCCGGCCGTACCCAATATTTAACCCTATGGCTCACCTCGCTACCGCGGATCACCAGTGTAACGTCAGCGCCTTTGCGATAGGTTTCAAGGGCAACGTCAATAGCCGAGTTGCTTGAACCCACCACCACCACTTTTTGCAGTGTGTAATAATGCGGGTCCTGGTAGTAGTGTTTTACTTTGGGCAGGTTTTCGCCAGGGATATCAAGGTTAACTGCGATATCATAAAACCCGGTTGAAAGGATCACTTTTTTAGCCTGGTAGGTTGTCTTTTTTGTGGTGATGGTATAATAGCCATCTTCGGGCTTCACTTCAGTAACTTCCTCAAAAAGGTGAATGGGCAGGTTATTTGACAGTGCTACCCGGCGGTAGTACTCCAAAGCATCATTACGGGTAGGCTTGTTATGTACGGTAACAAAAGGAACGCCGCCAATCTCCAGTTTCTCGGAAGTAGAGAAAAATGTCATGGTAGCAGGATAGTTATATAGGGAATTTACAAGTGTGCCTTTTTCGACAATTACAAAACTTAAACCGGCTTTTTGAGTGGCAAGTCCGCAAGTTAAACCTATCGGGCCTCCACCAATAATGAATATATCGAGCATTTATGTACAGTTATGAAATTAAAGAAATCATGAACCTGTGCAGGTTCGGGGCATGTTTGCCGGTGCGGCAAAAATAAGAAAATAAAAAAAGGGTAAGCTACTTTTATCGCGCCGCTCAACTCTCTACCCTTGCTGTGTTCCCACCCTGGGGGAGTTCAAGAGGAGCTGGCCGTAAAAGACTTACCCCGGCGCAAATATAGAAAAAGGTAGCGTTTATGGTTAAGAAAATGTTAAAAAAGGCTTATCTGTTGATTTATAGAGGGATAATTTTTAAATTGCCTTGCTATAACAGTATTATCGTACTTCATTAACACGTTTTCATCTCCCCGAAATTCAAATTCGCGGTAAGTTTTGGCATGTTGATCAATATCGAGTAACAGATTTTTCAAAATAGTAAGCCGGTTAACAACAAATTTTACCTTCATTTCCCTCTTTTGAAAATACGGCCAAAGCAGGTTAAACTGTTCGGGTGTTATAGCTCTTGCTACGGTGATATGGGGCAGCGTACTGCTTTCTCCAACTATATCCTTTAATAACTTTAGCCAATATTGGTTTTGTCCGGTAAGTTTAAGCTTTGCAAAAATGGTTTTGTTATAGTTGTTATCCTCGTTGAAGCAATCAAACCCATCTATCTCAAAAACGGCCGGAGGTAACAAACTAAGTTTTCTGCTCAAAAACGAAAAACCCTGAACATCTACATCCAGTGGTTTGCGCGGATAGTTGTTTATGGTGATATGAGCCCTGGCATGCATACTGGGATAATTGCCGATGACGCGTTTTGCTTCGTTCTTTAATTTCCGGACCATGACATCAACATGATCGGGTATCGGCAGGATAAAATGATAAAATGCGTAGTCCATGATTATTAAATTTTAAATGAACAAATTGATCTGATCCGGATCGCCGGCTTTAAGCAGTTCCAGCTCATCGCGGGTATAGCCCGGGCCGGTCATATTTTTAAATTCAAAAACTTTAAACTTGCCCCATTTGGCAAAGGCATCAAGCGTATCACGTTTTAAAATGGTAAGTTCTTTAACCCAAAATGGCTCCACCAACTTTTTATGCCTGAAATGCGGCCAAAGGGTGTCAAAATCTTTTTCAGGGATATCGCGCACAACAGTTATGTGCGGGACGATATTCTTTTTGATGCGCAGCTTCTTTTTTAAAGTGTTGAACCAATCGTCGGTAGCGGGCGTTGCACGGATATTGGCATAAATTGTCATGCGGTTATGCAGGTGGGTGAAATGATAAAACCCATCCATGTGCAATAATACAGGGGGCATAGTATTCAACCCCTGCTCCATCAAATCGAGGTTTTTATCGGCCATAAAAGGCTTTTGCCTTTCAAGATGCTGTACAGAGATATGAGCCGGCGAATCCATGCTTTTATAATTGCCAATGAGCTTTGCCGATGCTTTTTTGTAACGCGCAATCTCATGCTTCACCATTTCAGGAGGCGATAATAACATCAGGTAATCTTCATATATACTCATTGGCTATATCATTTTTGTTATTTCAAATTTGCTAAAAAAATTAGCAAAATATCAAATTAATTTTCATATTTGTTGTGTGGAAGCTAAGCGGCATATCGTACATATCGACCTCGACTCGTTTTTCGTTTCGGTGGAACGAAAGTTTCATCCCGAGCTGATCGGTAAGCCGGTGATCATCGGTGGTTCGCCCGAAAGGGGAGTGGTGGCTTCATGCAGTTATGAGGCGAGGGCTTTTGGGGTACATTCGGCTATGTCTACTAAAAAGGCTTTGCAGCTTTGTCCGCATGCTATCCTTATCCGCGGTTCGCACGGGCGGTATGGGGAGGCGTCGCGGGAGGTTACACAGATCATCCAC
>NZ_DASVOB010000476.1:0-8143 GCF_036383575.1 Mucilaginibacter sp. | reverse complement strand
TGGTAATAGGCTTTATAGGTGTGATCCTTTTATTCCGCGACCAGATCGCGGACGTATTCGGTTCGTCAGCCGGACCATCAAAACTCCCGGGAATGATATTGCTGTTATTCGGTACGCTGGGCTGGGCATCGGGTTCATTGTATTCAAAGCATTATAACACCAAAGGTTCTGTATCGGTAAATACAGCATGGCAAATGCTTGCAGCCGGTATGTTCTTCCTGCCTTCGAGCTTTTTAAATAACGAGATGGGCAAAGTTCAATGGAACGCTATACCGGCGCATAGCTGGTATGCATTGGCCTATTTGATTGTATTTGGGTCGATAGCTGCATTTAGCGCCTATGTATGGCTTTTACAAGTAAAGCCTGCCACCCAGGTTGGCACATACGCCTATGTTAACCCGGTGATAGCGGTATTGCTGGGCGTAATTTTTGCCGGCGAACACGTGAATTTAATACAGGTTTTAGGACTGATTGTGATATTGAGCAGTGTGTTGCTGATCAATCTATCAAAATACAGGAAAGCGAAAACAGGAGAATTAGCGGTGGCGAAGTGACGACAAGTGCTAAAAGCCGAAAAAACCATGTCATTGCGAGCGATAGCGTGGCAATCGCATACTATACAGAGCGGCTTAGCTTCCGTGCGATTGCTTCGTCGTTCCTCCTCGCAATGACATTTTTATTTAAAAACCCCAAAGAGACAAAAGTTTAATCTCAACTCTCCCACCTCCCAAACTCAAAATATTTACTGATGCTAATGCCCACTTTACTTCCAACAGGATATTTACGCCTGTCGTAATTGAGCACCCGTAATGTCAGGTCATCTTTTTCAACTATGAGTTCCTCAAAAAAACCTTTAAACAATACCATTTTCACCAGCCACTTGTTACCTAAACTACTTATTTTAATATTTTCAGCGTAAACAACAACCACGCTGCGTTTACTTTTTATACCACAAACTTTTGCCTGGGCCGATGTCAGCCGGGTACTGCTGGCCAGGATCTGCTCCGTGTACATCAGTTTAGGCGAATGATATAACTGCTCGGGACTACCATTTTCCACTATCTCACCTTCTTTGAGCACGATCAGTTCATCGGCCATAGAAAGTATCTCGGCAGGATCATGTGACACCAATACTACAGTAACTTTCCATTCCTTTACTATATACCTGATATCGTGCTGTAATGCTTCACGGTACGTAGCATCAACCTGGTTAAAGGGTTCATCAAGCAGTAAAACTTCGGGGCGGCTGATCAATGCTTTGGCTATAGTTACCCGTTGCTTCTCGCCGCCGCTTAGTTTACCAAATGGCATTTCCCTAAGCGGATAAATATTTAAAAGGTTTAATGCTTCGGTAACGTGGCGTATGGCATGGCTTTGATCTTCGGCAGGCAGCCCTTCACTTATGGTGTCCCACACTAATACGCGCGGGTCAAGGTCGTTGTCATGCTGGGTTACCATCCGCATAACTTTATGGGCCTGCTGTAAACCTTTATCCCTGCTTAATACCTGCTCTTCTTTAAAAAAAACCTCGCCATGATCAGGCTCAAGCGTACCATATAATAAATTCAACAATGTAGTTTTCCCGCTGCCGCTTTCACCAACTATAGCCGTTATCTTCCCCTTCGGAATAAAAATGGTAACGTTATTAACACCCGAAGACTTATCTCCAAAAAAGTTTTTGGTAACCGATATGGTTTCCAGTATCAAATCGTCTTGCATCTACGGTAATTAAGTCTCAGGCTGTTAGCGAAAAATCCGACCGAAGATTAATCGTTCCGATTTCAGGCTTCTAATCTAAAAAAAAAGTTGAATGCTAAAAAACTTTATATACCAACCATGGCGACAAATTAAAACAAATAACTATAAAATTTATTCATGTAAAATAGCCCAATCATAAAACCATGAACAAAACCATAGGGATCCTGCTTATCATCGTTGGCGTGGCCATGCTCATCTGGACTGGCTTCACTTACACCAAAAAAGAAAAGATCATTGATGCCGGCCCAATACAGGTATCGGCCGACAGGGGAAAAACTGTTAACTGGCCCCCTTACCTTGGCGGATTATTTGTTATAGGCGGTATTGTTATAATTGCCGTTTCGAAAAAATAAAGCACCTATTTATTGTCGACCGGTTTAAGTACGCTGACGTCTTTACCTGCAAGTAACTGATCGTAATTGATGAGTTGAAACTTTTTACCGATCATCGCTATAAACTCCGGCGAGAGCAAAGCGTTAAGTTCGGTTTGGCGGTGCAGGCTGGTAAGCGGCTTACCTTCTTTTGAGTTCATCATGTTACTGTTCATATCAACCAGCACATCCATTTCGGGGCTTGGCGTTGCGGTATGCAGTATCATCATATTAGGTTTATCAGGATTTAATTTGCTGATATAAGTCAAAAATGCTTCCTTTTTTGTGGCGATAGGTTCGCCCCACATTTCCTTATAGGTTTCGCCGAAATAAGTTACGCTGCTTAAGGTTGATATGGCCAGTTTGTATTTGTGTGCCAGTTTTTCGGTAAGGGCCCGTAATTCGGGAGTGGAAAGCGCTATACCCATATGCGGATCTATATAGGTTATTTTTAATCCGGATGCCTGCGCCCTTTCAATTTGTGCCGACAATTCGGTTTCAATTTCACTGAGCTTATACCCGCTTTTGGCAAACGCCCGCGTTGACTGTGGAAAATACCCGTTTGAATCAACCAGGCTTGGAACAGCTGTGCGACCTGTTACTGGCCCCCAGCGGTAATTTTTCCATTCGGATGTGAGCGTAAGGTGAACCCCTGCCGTAACATTTGGATATTGCTTCAATATTTGAACCGCCTCTTGGTACCAGGGACATGCAAACTGTACCGAAGCCGAAAGCGGCATACCGGTTTGCGCAGCCTTAAGCAAAGCCATATTTACCGAGTGGTTCATACCGATATCATCCAGCCTGATCAATAAACGCGGAAGCTTATTGCCGGTTTGCTGAGCCGATACATCTTTAACAAAAGCACTACCTATAAGAATAAAAGCTAATATGATTATCCTTTTCATAATTTTACACGATTAAAAGCAGTATTAAATGTCAGACAAACAGAAAGAAGCAGACAGTTCTACCTCATAAATATCTCATTATGAGTATTAATAACAAGAATTAAATTAAACATTATAGCACATTGTTACATAACAGCCACAAAGCCGGTACAACCTATGTGTTTATTCAATATATTAGTGAACTGACGGTACTACATCTATGCCTTACCTTTTGCCTTACATTGCCCATGCGTTATATACCGTACGCCCCGTCCAACAACAAAATAGTAGATTAATTGACATTTCAGTAAGAAGAAAAAACTGATGCGCATCTGGCAGGCCTACAAAAGTACTATTACCCAAAACTGTTCGGGCGATTCGGCTCAGTTGCATGGTCTTCCCTATTGGAGCAATAAATTATTTGCTACCATGATGATATATCTGTTCCCGTTATTCCTGATAGCGCTGGTGCCGGGTGTATACATGAGTATCATTAGCCACCTGTATACCCTGGCTGCTTTTGATATATTTATTGTAGTCAGCATTACCGCTTCGGTGTTATTACCGGGAATGAGTATTAAGGCACGCAAGTCATGGTTTATAGGCTTACTATATCTTTTGGCCGTTGGTTTACTTTATTACCTCGGCTGGTATGGACCAGGATTATTGTATTTACTGGCACTGACGTTTTTTTGCCTCCTGGTTTTTCATGGCGAACACCCATTTTGCACCGTGTACGCCAATGCAGTTATATGTGTATCAGTGGGGGTTTGCATCCACTTCAACTTATTAAAAAACGGCATTAGTTTGCAATACACACTTGGTTCGTGGATAGCAGTATCAAGCAACCTGATCATACTATGCACTGTTATAGCCATATTACTGCCCATGCTGTTTAATGGCCTGCAGCAAAGCAACAACCGCTTTGAAACGGCTGCACAGGCTACCAGTGATACTATTTGGGATTGGGATATAGCAAACGACACCATTGTGTATAATTATGGCATGAGCCATGTATTTGGACATCAGTTAAATGAGATCAGGGATGTCAATAAATGGCTAAAAAACAAACTTCACCCCGCAGATCTCGACTTAATTAACAAACAAATAGCTAAAGCATTAAAAAACGGTGACACCCTCCTGCAATTAAGCTACCGCTTTTTATGTGCAGATGGAAAATATAAGCATGTGTTTGACCGGGCTTTTATTGTCAGGGATTCCGCTACCGGTACGCCTATAAGAGTTATCGGGGCTATGCAGGATACTACCCGCCAAAAAGAGGAGGAACAATGGCTGAGGCTTACGGAGTCGGCATTGCGATATGCTACGGATGCAGTAGTAATTGTTGAGGCCGAACCCAACAGCAGTCAACAACGAAAAATTGTATATGTTAATGAAGCGTTTACCTATATTACAGGTTACAGTCAATGGGAGGTTACAGATACCTTTATCGATATCTTGTGGGGCGCTAACAATCCCTTGCCTGATACGGGCGAGATGATTGACACCTTTGAACACAACGGGCCTTTTGAAGTTGAAGTTATTAACTACAAAAAAAATGGCGAACGTTACTGGAGCAGTAAATCAGTGTCGCCGGTTAGGGATAATACAGGCAAAACAACTCATTGGATCTCGATTGAACGGGATGTTACCCAATTAAAAGATCACGTAAGCGCTGTTGAAAAGCAAAACATCCAGTTAAAAGAAATTGCGTGGACACAGGCTCATATTGTACGCGCTCCCGTTGCCCGCATCATGGGTCTTGCTGATCTGTTGAGTGATCACCTTGATCACAATCCTGATGCTACCGAACTGATGAAATTCATTACCGTTTCGGCCCTTGAGCTTGACGACATAGTAAGAGAGATCATCAAAAAATCGGAATAGGTGAAAGGTGAACACTTACGAAGTTTTTCAAATTTCGTAAGTGTTCATCACAGCATCATTATCAGGCCGAAACCAGATCTGGATTGTGGTTTACCTGGCTAATGGTAAGAGCCTGTTGAATATTGAGCCCGGCACCTTGCTGATCTGACATCCATTTTTGAATGAGGGCGTTTAACGTGTTCAGCTGGCTGGCGTAAGCATCGGGATTGGCACCTTTCAGCTTCGCTAAATACCCTACAGCATCGGCTATCTTTTGCTCATCTGTTTTGCCATCTTCCTGTACAGCCCAATTCAAATCGGTAACCACTTTGGGCAACCATAATTTAATGCCATTCACAATTACTGCCGATGCAGGCACAAGGGTTTCGAGCGTACTTTCCAGAAACTGCCCGGCCTGACTTGCTTCGAGGTTTTTAAGAGTGTTGGCAACTTTGTCGGCCACGGTGATAATTTCATGCACAGCGCCCGAAGCGTTGTGGAACAGGGATTTTACATGGTCCCAAAGGTTTGATAAAAAAGACATAGGTTGTAATTTAAGGTTTATATAAATTGATTGTTGATTAGTTCAAACAGGTGCTCCGAAACAAGCTTGTCCAACGGCTTGGGAAATTCTAATTTGATATCCTCGTAACCGGTTTTAATTAGAGAAGATAAAATTGAAGATAAAAATCCCCTGATAACATAGTGTTTATACGCTTTCGAGCTGCGGTTTTTACGCTATTTACTGATATCATCGCCATTATCAATGCGTTATGGCATCAGTAATGCAATTTCCTTCGCCTCGTTTATAACGTCAATATATACTTTAACTATTTATAGATAACTCCCGATAAGTTACCATAATTGTCCCTCTCATACCATTCACCTTTTATAAAGTAATAAACATTTCGCCCAAAGCGCATTGAAGGATATGTTCCGCTTATGTATTTCCTGCTCTCGTTACGGGTTTTAGCATTATAAACCGTAAAGTTTCGCGATACGCTTTTTAGTGAATCATAAAAGATGTGCCTGTTAACATCAAAATTTAAAACAAGCGCTGTATCTCTTTTAAAATCATCCCCTGTATTATGTTTTGATGACCGCTCGTCATGGATCTTAATTTTCACTTTGCCGCCCTGATGCCCGTTATCTAAAAAAGTTAAATTCACATTGTAAATGCTATGCACATCAACCATATTGGCAGTATCAACCGGCTTGCTGAAATCAATAAAATTCTCCTCAAAAAACGATGTGATATGCATTGATTGGTACATTTTTTTGGTATCGATACTTAAAACCAAAGTATGTAATAGCTCCATGCCAACACCTGCCCGTACAGCATAAACAACCTTTATAAAATGCTTGTTTAACTGCTTTGCCGATTTCACGTAGTTAACATCACCCATATTTATCGCATCCTTCAGGTATAGTATTTTCAAGATCCCGTGGGAGTCGATTGGCTTTACTTTGATCTCGCCACGCGTACCATCAAACGACTCGACTTTAAATACCTGCGCCCGGACTTTTGTCACATTGTTTATGAGCACTGTACATAGCAGTACAGGTATTAAAATTCGTTTGATCATTGTGAAAGGTTTTTCGAACTAAAATACTAAAAAAACAGCCTACCCATCATTTTCATTTTCAGGCTTTACTAAAATCCAACCGTGTTAAAATTTCGTAATTGGATATAATTTATATTATTAATATAATAATGAAAAGAATTGGCGTACCGCATGAGGAGATCAGGATTAGGGTTAAACAGATAACCAATAATATCAGAACGTTAAGGGAAAACAGGAATTACTCGCAGGAATATATGGCGGGGCGGCTTCACATCTCCCAAAATACTTACAGCAAGCTTGAACTGGGTTATACCGCCCTTACACTTGAACGGCTTATTTTAATTGCGGGAGTCTTAGATATCGATATCATAAGCCTTGTTAACCCGGTTGCGGATACCGACAGGCAAAATCCGGATAATACTTTGCAGCAGGCCCCGCTTTGATCACAAGACCTGCTATGTTAACGATAAAACAGTTAAGAACGGTTAACAGGCTTTAGCATCCGCCTTTGTTCAGCCCTTTTGCTTAACCAGCATTTTACAAATGAGTTGATCATAATGCCCATGATACAGCAGGCAACCAATACGTAAATAATCAGGATGTGTTTTGGCATTTCAGTTTATAATTTTCCTAAATGTAACAGGTTTGCTACATGTACTGCAAGTGTTTTGAAAAATAAAGTTTCGACTAACCTGGTATAAAAGTCAAGAAAATGTCATTTTCCAGTTTCAAAATTTGGATGTTCGATTTCGGATTTGCTTAGGTTTAGATCAATATTTCCCGATAAAATCTGTTGGTACAAAGTCGGTAAGCCATACCTTATTCTCCGATAGGTAAAACTTGTGTCCCAAGTGATGCATCTCCCCTGCAGCAACGGTTAACACCACAGATTTACCATGGCGCTGACCAACTTTTATAGCTGTTTCCAGCTCACTGCTCAGGTGTACATGTTGCCGGCTCCGCTTTTCGAGCCCTGTTTGTAAAATAGCATCAACCGATTGGCTTCCAGTACCATGATACAATACATCAGGAGGCGTTTGCGGTTCATAACCAAGCTCTACATCAACCGAATGCCCCTGGCTGGCACGGATCTTCTGCCGGGTATCATCAAACGCGAAACGCTTTTTAGCATTGGTTCCAACTATATGGTTTAATACTTCGGGCGTTATATCGTTACCATGTGCACCTGCTTTCTGTAACAATTCATCAACAGCAACCCATCCCTGTTCATCAAGTTTAATACCTATCAATTCGGGCTGGTGGCGTAATACCAGGCTTAAAAACTTGCTTAGCCTGGTGGTTTCTTTTTCAGTTAACATAATAGAACTAAGGTAAATAAACTCTCGAGTTTATGAATTCAGCAAACTACTTAAATTCCTTCCCTGCTGGATAATGCTATCACCCGAATACTGATCCAATGATTTCCTGAGCAAATCCTTCATTTGCTTAACCAATATCCGCGGACCGAGCACTTTAAGCTTAGGCCCAAAACCGAGCAGCTCGCGTTCCAGCTCAAAATTCATGATCACCCGGATGCTGAATATCGTTCCATCCGCCGTAACCTTTAATATTTTTTGCGTGTGGTGCAATGGCTTGGTAATAACGTAAGGTGCATTTTTATCATCTACCCAAAAAATAACTTCACCGTCACGCTGTCCCGGTGATTTGGTGACGCCCAGCACGTCATTATAATAAG
>NZ_DASVOB010000475.1:0-6052 GCF_036383575.1 Mucilaginibacter sp. | reverse complement strand
ATAGTCAAAACGTTCGGGGCCAATTACTACGTTTCTTAAAATATCCAAACCTAAAGCGGTTTTGGTATAATATTGACCGTAATCTCTAAGTCCGATAGCCTCAGGAGGGGTCATGAGTGGATCTTTGCTGTTGCGGTAACCGGCCAGTATATTTTGTGCCGAACCGCTTTTTTCAGCATACTCGCCTGTATTAAATTCCTTGGTAGCATATTCGTTAATGAAAGTATTGAAACCCTCATCCTGCCACATGTATTTGCGCTCGTTTGAGCCTACAATCATCGGGAACCAGTTATGACCTATTTCATGGGTAACATCGCCCCAAAGGTCGCCCTTTTTTAGGTTGCTCAAACAAAAAATAGCGCCCGGGTACTCCATACCCAAAGCTACGCCCGATACATTGACAGCCGAGTTCCATGGATATTCAAAGTATAGGTTTGAATAAATTTCCATGCTGTTTTTCAGATATTCGGTTGAGCGGCCCCAGCCATCGTTACCCGAGCTTTCAAGTGGGTAAGCCGACTGCGCAATGCCTTTGCGGCCCGATGGGAAGTTAACCCTTGCAGCATCCCAAATGAAAGCGTCTGAAGCGCCCCAGGCGATATCGCGGGTATTTTGCATTTTAAAGTGCCAGGTAAGCGTACCTTTAAACGGACGGGTTGAGCCTTTGCCAACTTCGCCTGCACTGATTATGGTTACCGTTTTATCGCTGTTACGGGCTTCTTCCAGTCTTTTCAATTGGGTTGGAGTAAGTACCTCTTCTGGATTTTGCAGATCGCCCGAACCAACTACTATTTTATTGGCCGGAGCGGTAATGTAGTAATCAAAATCGCCGTATTCGCAATAAAACTCGCCCAAGCCCATGTAAGGTAAGGTGTTCCAGCCTTCTACATCATCATACACGCACATACGCGGGTACCACTGGGCAATTTCATAAACATAGCCCTGTTTGAATTTTTTGCGGCCCATACGGTCGGCACCGTAAAAGGGGATAGCAAAATCATAATTTACCTTGATCTCTATTTTTTCGCCTTTGCCATCCATTGGGGTATTGAGGCGCAGCTGCATGCGGGCATCAGTAATGATCGGATCAACTTTGTAAGTTTCGCCTTTGTAAGTAACATCAACAGAGGCAATATGGTAACCACCGCGGCTAAAACCGCGAACATCAAACCTGTCGCCGGTATAAGGAGTTACTGCTGCCCCGCGCGAGTCGGGTTTAAAAAGGTTTTGATCCAATTGCAGCCACAGGTAATCCAACTTATCCGGACTGTTGTTAGTGTAGGTGATTTTGACTTCGCCGGTGATGGTTGTGTCCTTGCCTTCGTTAAGTGAAGCTTTAATCTGGTAATCAGCCTTGTTTTGCCAGTAAGCTGGTGAGGGCTTGCCTGCAGCAGAACGTGTGCCTCCGCTGGTAACCGGCCAGGTAATAGGGCCAAAAAGGTCCTGGTGATTGTATTTTGTTGTGTCGGTACTTTGAGCAGATGCCGTTCGCGTTAAGGGCATCAGCGCTACAGCGCATAATAAATAATTCAGTTTTAAACAGTTCATCTTAAATTTTTGGTAACAAGGGGGCAAATAAAGGGAAATAATTTGTGAGTTTGGCAATTTTAGATGCCGAAAGGGTTGGATATAAGTGATTTTGACATATTAGGTTAGGGTTGTAATGGGGATGTTACTTTTGATGCCCCATCAGGGGCTCTCGCAGTTTAAGTTTACCCCACAAAATTGCTTTGTCGTTTAATCAGCCAAGCGTTTTGTTTTACCCCTCTGGGGCAAAGGGTATTTCTATACTTTTTATGCTACAAACCTTTTGCACCTCTGGTGCATCTGTCCTTAAGCATCTCAATTAATACCTGATTATGTAGTAAAACCTTGTCGGCCCCAGCGGAACCACGTGTTTATAGCATTAAAAGAGGGCATTTTTTGGCTCCGTAGGTGCCTCCTATCGAACTTTCAGGTTGATGAATTTCGTGGGTTAACTTACGTCCCATCAGGGTCTCTTGCAAAGGACCCTGATGTATACGCCATGCCGATTCGTTGTTCCGGGTATCCTGTTAGATGTTAGAAGGCGGTGAGCCTCAGGGGCCTCTCCGAGAGACCCTGAGGGAACAAAAAGTTATTATTATTGAATTGCCTTTACTTTTAATAAAAGTATCTTTATATATTCCTAAACATTATGCACCACCTTTTGAAATATTTCTCATTTCTTTTATTCCTCGTTGTAGAAGCTCAAGTTGCAAGGGCCAATGCTATTGACAAGTTGAAAACAGATATGGATGTTTTTGATTTACTTATCAGCGTCAAGGCTTTTGGCCGTAGTACCCCGATAAAAGTAATGCCTTCAGATACTTTGCTCAAAAGGTTGAATTGCAACGAGATTGCTTTAAAATGGAAGGTGAAGTCTTGGGAAAGAGTGGATCTTAATCATGATAAACTTACCGATTTGATAGTTACGGTAAAAGACAACAACACGTCTTTATACATATTTGCAGTAATTGATAAAGGGAAAGGTGGACTTAAATGTCTTGAATTATCTAATGACCGGGGTGATTATTGTCAATTGGTTAAGCCAATAACTGTAAACGCTAAACAAATGCTTGCTTACTATTCCAAAAGGTACAGGATGGTTAACCAAAAGCTTGAATTGAACGAAACCGAACAAATAGATACATTAATTTATTTATTTGATGGCTTTGTAGAGTATAATCGTAAGCCTGCTAATTATGGCATCGAATCCATAGCGATAAAAGTTACTGATTCGCTCAGGGTTACCAACCAGGGAACAGTATTTTATAATCCGGGGTTGGGAAGGATGTTTCACGATACGGTGGAAATGAATCGGGCAATTGCCCGCAGCCATAATACCTACATTAGTAATATACCGCTAATTAAACTGAACAATATAAAAGCGCTGATAAATTATATTGATATCAAAAAAAAGAAAATAAGTTACAGCGTTTTGTGGACCGACGATGCAGAGGCCAATTTAATAATAAAATTTACTGATGGTACAAAAAAGGAGATAAGAGATTATGGTATGATCGGCTCATTTGGATTAACCCGTCTATATCTTACATTACTTGATTTAAAGGAATCGTTGAACTGGAAGTTAGCCCGAAAGTAGTCCTCTCGTAAAACTTTTCTAAATAATCACCATTTAACTTACAGGTGCAATTATATCTGCATTTTTGCAGCAAATACATAGCTATATGAATCGTTTGGCCAACTCTACATCGCCATATTTATTACAACATGCCAATAACCCGGTTAACTGGTACCCCTGGGGCAAGGAAGCCCTTGATAAAGCCAAAGCCGAAAATAAACTGATCCTGGTTAGTATTGGTTACTCAGCCTGCCACTGGTGCCATGTGATGGAGCACGAAAGCTTTGAGGATGAAGCCGTGGCTGCTGTAATGAACGAATATTTTGTTTGTATTAAGGTAGATAGGGAAGAACGCCCGGATGTTGACCAGATCTATATGAGTGCCGTGCAACTCATGAGCGGCAGGGGGGGCTGGCCGCTTAACTGTATCTGCCTGCCCGATCAAAGGCCCATTTACGGCGGTACTTACTTTCGTAAAAACGACTGGACATCGTTACTCTTTAACCTGGCCGATTTTTACAAACAAAAACCCGAAGAAGCTGAAGACTATGCCGTTCGCCTTACCGAGGGGATCCAAAAATATGAGTCGATTGAATTTGTGGTTGCACAGGCAGAATATACCAAAGATGATCTGCACGCTATTGTAAATAATTGGAAACGATATTTTGATAAGCAGGAGGGAGGCACCGGCAATGCACCCAAATTCCCTATGCCTAATAACTGGTTGGCTTTAATGCGCTATGCTCATTTAATGAAGGATGATGAGATTGCACAACAGGTTAAACTCTCACTGCATAAAATGGCTTTTGGCGGCATTTATGACCATGTTGGCGGCGGCTTTGCCCGTTATTCGGTTGATGGGCGCTGGCATGTACCGCACTTTGAAAAAATGCTGTATGATAATGCTCAGCTTATCGGTCTGTATGCCGAAGCTTACACCTGGAAGCCGGATGAATTGTACAGGCAGGTAATTGATGAGATCATCACTTTTAGTACCAATGAGCTGATGTCGCCCGGCTATGGGTTTTACTCGGCGCTTGACGCGGATAGCGAAGGTAAAGAAGGCAAGTTTTATATTTTCACCAAAGATGAGATAGAAGAGATCCTGGGCGATGCTGCCGGACTGTTCAGCATCTACTATAATATTACGGAGGACGGCAACTGGGAAGAGGAAGAATCGAACGTATTGTTCCGTAAGGATAGTGACGAAGAACTGGCCCGAAAATTAGGTTTACCGCTTGATGAATTACTTGCCAAAATAAACGCGTCAAAACAAAAAGTATTTGAGGCACGCAGCATACGTGTACGACCGGGATTGGACAACAAGATCCTTACTTCGTGGAACGGGTTAATGCTTAAAGGACTTGCAGACGCTTACCGCACTTTCAATAAACTGGCCTATCTTGAACTTGCGTTGAATAATGCCGGGTTTATTTTAAATAACCTGCTTGGTCAAAATGGCAGGCTATCACGGGTTTATAGTGCCACATCGTCGCAGGATAAGCCTGTGGCGTTTTTGGATGATTATGCCAATATCATCGATGGTCTTATTGCATTGTATGAGGTTACCTTTAATGAGCACTGGCTGCTGCAGGCCAAAAATCTTGCTGATACGGCTATAACCCACTATTATGATGAAACAAAGGGCATTTTCTTTTTCACGGCCGATGATGATGAGCAGCTGATCGCCCGTAAATCTGAAATTATGGATGGGGTGATCCCTGCCTCCAATTCGGTTATGGCACGCGTGCTTAAAAAGTTAGGCTTGCTTTTTGATAACGAAAGCTACGTTGAGGTTTCGGCGCAATTGTTACGCAACGTAATGCCGCAGCTGGCAAAGTATGGTTCGGCCTATTCAAACTGGGTGATGCTTTTGCTTGATGAAGTATTTGGTATAAATGAAATTGCGATAACAGGTACCGAAGCCGAGGCTTTCAGAAAGGAAATGGAAAATAATTACATCCCCAATAAAATTATGTTGGGCGGTAATGCAGGAAGTTTACCTTTGCTGCAGGATAAGTTTGGTGCATCAACACAAATTTTCATTTGTAAAGATAAAACCTGCGGATTACCTGCTAATAACCCGGCTGATGCCCTTAATGAAGTTGAAGCCAGATTTTAAAATTAAAAACAATTTACAATGAAGATTGCACCTCAGCACGTAGTATCATTAACCTACGATTTGTACGTAGACCGCGAAAACACAGGTTCCGAAACTTTGGTAGAAAGTACCACCCAGGAACAACCACTAACCTTTTTATTTGGTGCAGGCCAGATGCTGCCTAAATTTGAAGAAAACCTGAGCACACTTTCAACCGGTGATACCTACGAGTTTCGCTTATCTCCTGAAGATGCTTACGGCGTATATGATGAAGAAGCAGTAGCCAACCTGCCTAAAGAAATGTTCCAGGGTACAGAGTTGCCTGAAATTGGCAGCATTTTGCCTTTGCAGGATAACCAGGGCCACCGTTTCCAGGCTATGGTAGTTTCCATTGCCGAAGATGCCGTTATTGTTGACCTTAACCACCCAATGGCAGGCCAGGAACTGCACTTTAAAGGTAATATTCTTAACGTGCGTCCTGCAACTGAAGAAGAGTTATCACACGGCCACGCACATGGCCCGGATGGTCACCACGCTCACTAAGCAGCTAAATAGCAAAGCTATATAATCAGCGTCATTGCCTTTAGATTAGCTTCAACAAAATAATAGAGGTTATTATTATTGTTGAAGCTTTCTTTTTGCTTCTTTTTCTTTGTTAATAACCTTTTTTTTGTGGAAAAAGTTAACAACGGTAAGGGTGCATTATCGTCATTGCCAGGCTTAAAGGCCTATACCTCGATTGAACCCCTTACCGTTTGTTTTAAACTGTGACATCAAATAGAAATTAGAGTTTGGAAGGCTCGTTAGTAAGGTATTGATGTGGTTTAAAACCGTTAACTGTTTACTTA
>NZ_DASVOB010000474.1:0-5331 GCF_036383575.1 Mucilaginibacter sp. | reverse complement strand
AAGTTTTTCACTACCAATAGCATAGCAAAGGCAGTTAAGCCAATAGAGATTGCCGCGCTTTTGGATACAGCTCCTAAAATATTCACCGCACCACCGGCAGCCATGGCGCCAAAAACGGCTACGCCGATAGCGCCAGCTGTTTGTCTGGACGTGTTTAAAATAGCAGATGCTGTACCTGATAATGTTTTATCAACGCTTGATAAAATACCGTTGGTCATGGCAGGTACAGCAAGACCCATACCCATAGGGAGGATCAGGAAAGGCAGGAAAAGCTGAAAGTAAGGTGTGTGCTCATGTGCTATAAATAAACCGGTAAACCCGGCGGCAAACATGATCAGGCCCACAATAATAGGTTTACGGATGCCATAGCGGTTGATAATACGGCTGCTGATCACATTGGAAATTACAAAGCCTACCGTAAGCGGAAGAAATGCAAGGCCGGCCATAATGGAAGGGTAATTAAGCACTTTTTGCAGGTAAAGGCTTAAAATGAAAACACTGCCATAATAAGATCCATTTAAAACAGCACCCAGTACCAATAGCGCGTTAAACCTCCCGGATCTGAACAGGTGGAAAGGCAGCATGGGGTGCTTGACTTTATTCTCGATCCATAGAAAGATCCCGAAAAGCAATAAACTCAAAATAAGCCCTCCCCAAATTAGTACATGGCCAAATCCAAACCTTGGTATTTCAATGATCACGCTGATGAGGGTTGTGATGGATAGCATCCAGGTTATTTGCCCAGGTAAATCAAAACTCCTTTTTGTCGTTTTTTCTGTTTGCTCCATTTTAAAACTCAGGATGTAACCAATGATGCAAATGGGGATGTTGACTATAAAAATAAAACGCCAGCTGCTAAATGCTATCAGTAAACCACCAATGGTAGGGCCTGCCGCCATGGCAGAGCTTCCGGCAGCTGTCCATAAACCTACGGCACGCGTACGTGTTTGCGGCATATGTGCAAACTGATGATTGAGCAGTGCGAGAGAACTCGGTATCATCATAGCGGCCCCAATTCCCTGCGCCACACGGCAAATGATGAGTGTAATAGCATCAAGAGCCAAACCACAACCGGCTGATGCAAACCCGAAGATGATCAAACCAATCTGAAAGATCTTCTTTGAACCTAAAAGATCGCCGAGGCTGCCTGCCGACAACATGAGTACAGCAAAGGCGAGGGTGTATGCGTCAATTACCCATTGCAGGGTGCTGATACCGGCATGGTAGGCTTTTGCAATTTCAGGTAAAGCAATGTTGACGATAGAAACATCAAGCTGCGCTACCACGAAAGCGAGACTGGTAGTTAATACCACCCAGGTAAATCCCGGTGGGTTTGAAGGCGTTTTTTGACTCATAGAAGCCACCAAAGTTAAGGATCAATTTGCATCGGAAATGGTACAATTCAACGGTTTATTAAGCTTACTTGCATATTGACCATCGTGTGACTTATGGCGAAAGGGAGGATCTGCTATATGCCTTTTAAAGAGTGCTTTATCAAAACATCCGTCTATAACAAATAAATAACCTGAATATTCAGCGGGCATATCCCTATATTTGCCTTGATATAGTTCTTTACTTTACTTCATCAACCGGTATAGGTTTTACTTAATTGTAGATTAATAGGGAATCGTGTGCAAATCACGAACTGTCGCGCAACTGTAAGTAACACAAAAAAGTTTTTACCAATAATACCCACTGATCGTACGTTGCGATTGGGAAGGGTGGTAAAAATGTTACAAGTCAGGAGACCTGCCTAATACTGAATTGACAGTGCTTTCGCGGTATGAAGCTTTGGTCAGGGTTATGATTGCTTGCTTGTTTGGGTTTTTACCCCATAATGATAGCCTGTACCCATATATTCTCTCCATTTTTATTTACCACAAAACATTGCGAAGCTTAGCTGAAAGGGCTTTTAACCGATTTATTCATTTAATCAATTAAAAGAATGCTAACGCAAAATTTAGGTTACCCGCGCATTGGTAGCCGGCGCGAATTGAAAAAAGTCTGCGAAAACTACTGGGCAGGCAAAACCGGGTTTAAAAATGTACTTACCGTTGGTAAATACATCCGAGAAGAAAACTGGCTGCTACAAAAAGAGGCCGGGATTGACCTGATCCCCTCAAATGATTTTTCGTTTTATGATCAGGTGCTTGACCACTCGTTAATGTTTGGTGCTATTCCCAAACGTTATCATGAGGTGATAAAGCAAAAGGGCAATACCGAGCTTGATCTGTATTTTGCTATGGCCCGCGGCTATCAAAAAGAAGGTTTGGATATTGTGGCAATGGAAATGACCAAATGGTTTGATACCAACTATCATTACATAGTCCCCGAGTTTTATAAAGATCAGCAGTTTAAACTCTTCTCCACCAAAGTTATCGATGAGTTTTATGAGGCCAAACAGCTGGGTATCACCAGTAAACCGGTGTTGATCGGCCCTGTATCGTACCTGTTATTAGGCAAAGAAAAAGAGGCTGGTTTCGATAGGGTAGACCTGATCAAAAACTTGCTGCCTGTTTACGTTGATATCCTCAATAAGCTTAAAACCTTAGGTGCCGATTGGGTACAGTTTGATGAACCATTTTTAGCACTTGATTTAACCGAAAAACAACAGCAGGCATTTAAAGATACCTACGCTCAATTGAGGAAAGAGTTTCCTTTCCTGAAGATAGTGCTGGCAACCTATTTTGAACGCCTGGGTGATAATACGCAATTGGCAACAGCATTACCGGTTGATGTTTTACATATCGACCTGGTGCGCGCGCCTCAGCAATTAGATGATGTGATAGCACATCTACCCAAAAAAGCTATCCTCTCATTGGGAGTGGTTGACGGCCGCAATATCTGGAAAAACGACTTTATTAATTCGCTGGGTATTATAAAGTACGCTAAAGACAAACTGGGAGCCGGTCGTATTTGGATAGCGCCTTCATGTTCATTGATCCATTCGCCGTGCGATCTTCAAAATGAAACCAATGAGGAGGTTCTAACGCCCGAAATTAAGCAATGGCTGGCCTTCGCGAGGCAAAAGATAAGTGAGGTTGTGTTGCTCAGCAAACTTTCGGCCGATGTAATTGGTGACAGCAGCCTGCACCAATTGGCTAAAAACCGGGAAGCAAATGAGGCCCGCCGCACATCGCCCCTTATTCATAACGAAGTTGTTAAGCAGCGAGTAAATACAATAACCGAAAATGATGCACAGCGTGCAAGTACTTTTGTTGATCGTAAAAAACAACAGCAGCTTTTACTTGATCTGCCGCTTTTTGCTACAACGACCATCGGGTCATTCCCGCAGACAATTGAAGTACGAAGCTGGCGCGCCCGTTTAAAGAAAGGGGAATTAACCGCAGCCGAATATGATAAACTGATAGCCGAAGAAACCGAAAAAGCGGTAAAATGGCAGGAGGAAATAGGCCTGGATGTGCTGGTACACGGTGAGTTTGAACGCAATGATATGGTTGAATATTTTGGCGAACAGCTGGCTGGCTTCACCTTTACGCAGAATGGCTGGGTGCAAAGCTATGGCAGCCGTTGTGTTAAACCGCCGATTATTTATGGCGATGTATCAAGGCCTGAAGCAATGACAGTAAAATGGTCGGCCTATGCGCAATCCCTGACCTCGCAATGGATGAAGGGTATGTTAACCGGTCCTGTAACTATTTTGCAATGGTCGTTTGTGCGTAATGACCAGCCGCGCTCTGAAACCTGTACGCAGATAGCTTTGGCCATCCGTGATGAAGTATGTGATCTGGAAAGTGCAGGTATCAAGATTATCCAGATAGACGAACCCGCCATTCGTGAAGGGTTACCGCTTCGCAGGGACGACCGGGCAAATTACCTCGACTGGGCGGTTAAAGCTTTCCGGATTTCGGCAAGCGGCGTTCAGGATAGCACACAGATCCACACACACATGTGCTATTCAGAGTTTAATGATATCATTAAAAGCATAGCCGATATGGATGCTGATGTGATCACGATAGAAACATCGCGTTCGCAAATGGAGCTGCTGGATGTTTTTGCCGATTTTAAGTATCCTAATGAAATTGGCCCCGGTGTATATGATATCCATTCGCCCCGCGTACCCAACAGGGAGGAAATGATCCGTTTGCTTAAACGCGCCCAGGCCGTAATACCCGATGCCCAGCTTTGGGTAAATCCTGATTGTGGTTTAAAAACGCGTGGCTGGGATGAAACCCAAAAAGCCCTGATAGAAATGGTTGAAGCCGCGAAAGCTATCCGCGAAAATGTTATCAGCAATGTAACTGCTTAAATAAAAAAAACTACTGTGTATCCTTACGGGTACACAATAGTTTTATAGGTATAATTAAAAAAAGGGTGTCATGTTGAGCCTATCGAAGCATGGTGGGAAGGGCCTCTGCGCGCGAGTCTTCGACGGGCTCAGACTGACAGGCCCTCTTTTGTCATTTCCCCTTCACTGGCCTCTGGATTTAAACGCTCAGGATGACATTTTCTAAAATAAAAAAGAAAAACCTTGCCCACCAGTAAGGTTTTTCTTTTTTATTAAACTTAAAGGCAATAAAATTGTATATAGTTTAAATTACGGCATATAGGCATCTGCTTAAACTATATCAACAATGAAAAAAGAGTTCCTGGTGATCAGTGCGTTTGTTATTATTACCGCTTTCAGTTTTATTTCGATGGCCGATATTAACGGCAGATGGATAGGTTCGTTAACGCTTCCGGGCGATGATCATTTTCCCTTAAGCTACACTTTTAAGGTAGACAGCGGCAAACTTACGGGTACAGCTCATGCTCCGCAGGGTGATGTAGCTATTACCGACGGCATGATCAATGGCGATAATTTCTCTTTCAGTATCCCGGTGCCGGGAGGCAGTTCGCCCCATACGGGTAAAGTTTATCAGGATTCCATTGGTATGGACCTGGTTTACAAAGGCCAGCACCTGCATGCTACGCTGAAAAGGGACAAGTCTTGAGTCGAAAGTTCTAAGTCAAAAGTCTTTAGTCGGGTGATGCCTTTAGATTTTTGAACTTAAGACTTAAAACTGAGACTTCCGACTTAGTACTTGCGACTTAAGATTAGAACTAAAGTTGCTTATTAAACCCACAGGGCGTACCTTTGCGCCATGCTGCAACGTATTACAGCCTATTTACTCATCTTTTCACTGATCACGGTCAAATTCTCGCGTTTTTTTATTTTCGCGGGTTTTGAGCTGAACAGGAATTACATTGCCACCAAGCTTTGCGAAAACAGGAACAAACCCTGGCTGCATTGCGACGGTAAATGTTACTTCGCGAAAAAGATCAAACAGGCAGAGGACAAGCAGGCCAGCGACGAAAGGCAGTCGCAAA
>NZ_DASVOB010000473.1:0-5638 GCF_036383575.1 Mucilaginibacter sp. | reverse complement strand
GCCATGATGGATCAAAAAGACACCACACCTGCTGCCAAGGATGGGAAATACGAATTCCTGATCAACTACTCAGAGCGCGAGCTTACCTGCCGTGTTGAAAAAGAGCAAAACAAGCTGCATGTTTTTATCGATAACAACATCAACGCCGAGCTGGAATTACAACTCGACGGTAGCCTAACCCAGGCCAGTGGCAACGCCCTGCCCGAATCAACAATTGAGTTTATTAAAAAGCATGTGCTGGAGCAATAGGAGATAAAGCTGTTGCTTTGAACTTGCAGGAGGTATTTATGCAAAGCTTCAAGTTGAACACCCGTAGCATATTTGAAACCGCTTTTGTCAGCAGGTAAGCTTCGGGCGAAAGCGGGCAGAACATGGTGGATGGTGCGGCTGTAGGGGCATAGCAAGTTTTTGCAGAAGCGGGGGCCTGTGAAGGTAGGGTAAAATAATTGCAGCCCGTGGTTTTGTCCGATTTGCAGGGCAAAGGCCTTGCACGCAAAGAAGCCCACCTGCTGACTTGATTTTTGGTTCTTTTTATCAAGAAAAAGAACAAAGCCAACCCGCGGCGACTGAGCGGGCCGATGTAAGTCAGTTATCACAACAGCTGTTAGTACCTCAACATACATCTTCCAAAAGTTTTCAATTTTTAATTATTATTCGTTAATCTTGAATAGTATTCTGAACCAGGTAAATCCTGCGCGCTGTCCCAATTATCAGCGCTATATTATATATACGTTTTATGAACAAAACTAAAGTAGCCATACTGGGTGCCGGTTTTATTACCGATATCCACATGGAATCGTACCATCGCTTTATCCCCGAAGCCGATGTCGTGGCCTGTTACGCCCGTAACCCCGAAAAAGCTAAAGCCTTTGCCGAAAAATATCATATAGCCCAATGGTTTGATGATATTGATAAGCTCATTGCCGAATCGGGCTGTGAGGTAGTAGATATCTGCCTGCCCAATTACCTGCATGCCGAAGCCACTATCAAAGCTGCCAAAGCAGGAAAGCATGTGATCATCGAAAAGCCGCTTGCCGTTACGCTTGAAGAGGCCGACGAAATGATTGCCGTATGCAAGGCCAACAACGTAAAGCTGATGTATGCCGAAGAGCTTTGCTTCGCACCAAAATATGAGCGGGCAAGGCACCTGGTAAAAGAAGGCGCTGTTGGCGAGATCTATATGCTGAAGCAGGGCGAAAAACATTCGGGCCCGCATTCGGATTGGTTTTATGATATCAACTTTTCGGGCGGTGGGGTGATCATGGATATGGGCTGCCATGCCCTGGGATGGTTCCGCTGGATGCTGGATAATACCAAACCTAAAAGCGTTTATGCCAGTATGAGTACCGTGCTGCATAAAGGCCGTACCAAAGGCGAAGACAATTCGGTCATAATTGTCGAGTTTGAAAACGGTGTAACCGCAGTGGCCGAAAATAGTTGGGCCAAACATGGCGGTATGGACGACCGCTGCGAGATCCACGGTCTTGGCGGTGTTATTTATGCCGATCTGTTTATGGGCAATGCTGCTGTAACGTATAGTCGTGATGGGTATGGCTACGCGATGGAAAAATCAGACACCACACAGGGCTGGAGTTTTACCATTTTTGAAGAAGCTTTTAATCAGGGTTATCCGCATGAACTAAAACACTTTATTGATTGTGTACAAAATAACAAAACTCCGTTGGTAACCGGTGTGGATGGGAGGGCTGTGCTCGAACTTATCTACGCGGCCTATGCATCGGCGGGAGCAGGTAAAAAAATTGAGCTGCCGTTTTCGGCAAAGATCGATAAACCTGTAAATCTTTGGCTCAATACTAAATAGAAAATGAAACTACATACATATCCTGATTACAACACCATGTCGAAAGCGGCGGCTGATCTGGTGGTTACCCTCGTTAGCCAAAAGCCTGATGCGCTGATTTGTTTTCCTTCCGGCGATTCACCAGCCGGTTTGCTCAGTTACCTGGTTCAATACGCAAATAACAAACAGGTTGATTTTAGTCAAACCAATTTTGTAGGCCTCGATGAGTGGGTCGGTCTTGATCGCACTAATGACGGCAGTTGTACCTACTTCCTCGAAAAGCATTTTTTTAAACCGCTTAATATCTCGCCCAGCAAAGTGAAATTTTTTAATGCCGTTGCCGATGACCTGAATGTAGAATGCCAGGCTATGAATAAACATATTGATAAGCTTGGCGGGTTAGATATGATGGTGGTTGGTGTAGGGCTTAACGGCCATATCGGTCTTAACGAACCGGGTGCCGATTTTCATTCGTATGCGCATCACTCACCATTGGCTCCTATTACTGTTGAAGTTGCCCAAAAATATTTTACTACCGATACAGCTTTAACCGAGGGTATTACACTTGGTTTACGCCATCTGGCCGAAGCCGCTGTACCGGTGCTGATAGCCAACGGAAGTAAAAAAGCACCTATCATAGCTGAGGCCTTGCAGGGCTGTGTTACTAATGATGTGCCTGCTTCCATATTTAAAACGCTGCAAAACGCACAAGTGTTTTTGGATGAAGCAGCGGCGGCGCAACTGAGTTTAACAGTATAAAAGCTGTTATGATGAGCTTAAAGCTTAAGGCAAAAAGCCGAAAGCTAAAATTTAAAGCTTTGAGCCTTCTGCTTTGTGCTTTTAGCTTTACGCTTTCAGCTTTATATAAAACCTATTGGCAATTAAACAGTTTATTAACCATAACCAATTGTACTAATGCCGGATGAACCTAAAAATACTGCCGATCAGTTTACCTATGATGCTATTGTAATAGGCTCGGGCATCAGCGGCGGATGGGCAGCTAAAGAACTTTGTGAGCAAGGTTTAAAAACCCTTGTGCTTGAACGCGGCAGGGATGTGCAGCATATCAAGGATTATCCCACCGCAACCATGGATCCCTGGGAATTTAAACACCGGGGAGAGATGACCAAAGAATTTTTGGAGGAGAATCCGCTCATTAGCCGGGCTGCCGGTTATGGCGAGGATGACGCCCATTTTTTTGTAAAGGACAAAGATCATCCCTATATCCAGGAAAAACCTTTCGACTGGATCCGTGGTTACCAGGTTGGTGGTAAATCGCTTACCTGGGGCAGGGCCTGCCAGCGTTGGAGCAAGTATGAGTTTGAGAATCCTGCGCGTTTTGGTTATGGTATTGAATGGCCTATTGGTTATGATGATGTAGCGCCCTGGTACTCGCATGTAGAAAAGTTTATAGGCGTTTGCGGCAACAAGGACGGAATTGAGTCCATGCCCGACGGCGAGTTTTTGCCGCCTTTTGATATGAACGCAGTACAGGAGCATATCAGCAACAAAATAAAGGAAAACTATCCCGACAGGCATTTGGTACATGCCCGCTGGGCACATATTACCGAGCCTAAGCAGATCCATATTGACCAGGGCCGGGTTAAATGCATGGCGCGGAACCTGTGTATGCGTGGCTGTCCGTTCGGCGGTTATTTTAGCTCGGTAAGCTCAACGCTGCCCTGGGCCAAAAAAACGGGTAACCTTACCATCCGGCCATTTTCGGTTGTTCATTCTATTATTTATGATGAAAAGCTGGGTAAAGCTACCGGGGCAAAGGTTATTGATACCAATACCAAACAGGAGTTTATTTATAAAGCCCGCATTATTTTCATGAATGCCTCGGCATTGAACACCAACCTCATTTTGCTTAATTCGAAATCAGAGCGGTTCTCGAACGGCTTGGGTAACGATAACGGCCTGCTGGGCAAATACATCGCCTTTCAAAATTACCGGGCATCAGTAACGGCCGATATGGATGGCTTTTTAGATCGCTACTATTTCGGTCGTAACCCAACAGAGCTGATCCTGGCCAATTATCGTAATCTGCACCAACAGGAAACTGATTATAAAGGAGGCTTCACCACTTTTATGGGTGCATACCGAAACCGGGGGCCAAAAGAAACAGCCGAAGGTGAAATAGGAGGCGCGTACAAAGATTCGCTTACCGAACCGGGCGGCTGGAGTGCTTACATGTACCTGCAGGGCGAAACCATACCCAAGGCCAGTAACCATGTGCGTTTAAGTAAAGAGCAGAAAGACCAATGGGGCATCCCGCTGCTGATCACTTCGGTGGAATATGATGATAATGACGAGCGCATGATCAAGGATTTTTTAACTCAAACTGCCGGTATGTTTGAGAAGGCTGGCTGTACCAATATCCAAAAGCATGAAAATAAACAGGCTCCTGGCCTGGATATTCATGAAATGGGGGGCGTACGGATGGGGAAAGATCCTAAAACATCGATGCTTAACCAATGGAACCAGCTGCATTTATGTAAAAACGTGTTTGTTACTGATGGCGCCTGTATGACGAGCACAGGCAATCAGAGCCCGTCGATATTGTATATGGCATTAACCGCTCGCGCTGCCACTTATGCCGTGGGCGAATTTAAAAAAGGAAATCTCTAAAACATATTAACTAAAACATAGCACCAAATGAACAAGTTATTTTTAATTGCACTGACGGCCATAGCCCTAAGCGGCTGCCATTCATCTACCCCCAAAAACTATAATAAGGAAGACAGCACAGCCTCCACTAAAAAAGACAGTACAACCGCTGCATTTGAGCCCTTATTTGATGGTAAAACCACCAACGGCTGGCATGCTTACGGCAAACCGGCACCAGGTTTGGCCTGGAAAGCCGAAGATGGGGTGCTACACCTTGACGCCTCACAAAAAGGAGACTGGCAAACCAAAAATGGCGGCGATATGGTAAGCAACGAGGAATATGAAAACTTTGATCTGAAGCTGGAATGGAAGATCTCCAAAGCCGGGAACAGCGGCATTCTGTTCCTTGTTAAGGAAGATACCACAAAATACAAGTACAGCTATTTCACCGGCCCTGAATGCCAGGTTGTCGATAACAAAGAAAACGAAGATGGCAAACTCATTAAACACCGTGCAGGTGATTTGTATGATTTGATCTCGATATCAAAAGAAGTAGTTAAACCTGCCGGGGAATGGAACCAGGTAGAGATTGTTTGCAACAACAGCAAGCTGGATTTTACTATCAACGGCGAGCATGTATTATCAACCACCCTTTGGGACGATAACTGGAAAAAACTGGTAGCAGGCAGTAAATTCAAACAATGGCCCGATTTCGGCACGTTTAAATCAGGGCACATTGTACTGCAAGATCATGGCGCTGATGTTTGGTATAGAAATATTGAGATCAAGAAATTGTAGTTGTAAAACCCAGACTTACGAAGTTTTTAAAACTTCGTAAGTCTTCATGCGGTTTTTAATTTCTTGCTTCCTGGCTCTTGACGTCTTGCGTCTTGTCTATCTCAATACCGGCACATTAATATAACTATCATTAAACCACTTTATTTGCAGCGGTACTTTAGCATCTTGGATAGTTTCATCGCTTACTTTTTTGCCTGTTCCGTAATTGATCTGTTCAAAAGGGCTTTTATTGATATTGAGCAGGATCACGATGCGACTGCCTTTGCTGAATTGTCTGCTGGTGATGTAGGTGTTGGTAAACGGAATAGTTTCCAATTGTCCCGCTTTTAGCAAATGCCTTTTCTCCGGGTTGGTAGCATAACTTGCCCTGCCCATAAAATAGGTGAGATAAAAATATTTGCCATCGGGCATTTCTTCAAACATCACCAC
>NZ_DASVOB010000472.1:0-3098 GCF_036383575.1 Mucilaginibacter sp. | reverse complement strand
CTGCGTTTAATGTTTTCGTTTTCGTCGATGATCTCCATGGCGCGGTATTTTGGTGCGCCGCTAAGGGTACCTGCCGGATAAGTATCGGCCACAACTTTAAATGCTGATACACCTGGCTTCAGCTTGCCGCTTACATGCGATACCAGGTGGATGAGATGTGAATAGTATTGAACCTCTTTAAAAGCCTTAACGGTCACGTTTTCGCAATGTCGACTCAGGTCATTACGGGCCAGGTCAACAAGCATCACGTGTTCTGCCGATTCTTTGGGGTCATTCTCCAGGTTCCGGGCAATTTCTGCATCCTTCTCATCATCGCCGCTGCGTTTAAAGGTGCCGGCTATCGGGAATATATTGGCTACATTATTTTTAATGGTGATCTGTGCCTCGGGTGATGAACCGAAGATCCGGAAATCGCCGAAATCAAAATAGAACAGGTAAGGCGATGGGTTGATGGAGCGTAAGGCTCGGTAAACGTTAAATTCATCGCCCAGGAAAGTGCGTGAAAATGCTCTTGAAGGCACTATTTGGAATACATCACCCCGATAAATATGCTGTTTCATTTTCTCAACTATAGCAATGAACTCATCTCCGGTGAGGTTCGATTTTTCATCGCCGTTGCTCTTGAAGCTGTATTCGGGAAAGTTTTTGTTTTTGATGAGATATTCCAGCTTTTCGATACCGCCATTGGTTGGTGCTCCCTCGGGCTGATTATGGAAGATGTAAAGCTCATTTTTAAAGTGATCGATAGCGATGATGTACCTGTAGATGTGGTACTGCATTACCGGGATCTTACGATCAGTATTACCGCTTTGCTTCAGTTTGATGGTTTCGTAATGCTCAACGGCCTCATGGGTAAAATAGCCGAATAAACCGTTCGTGATCATTTTCAGTGGCAGCGAATCGGTTTCAAAACTACCGATGAAGCTATTGATTTGCTCAATAAGATCAAACGTGCCGGGTTCATGTGTTTCATGGCTGCCATCCGGGTATTGCTTTTTAAGCACGCCATTGTTCAGCACAATACCACTTAGGGGCTCGCAGCAAATGTAGCTGGTGCTGTTTTCACGGCTGTGATAGTCGGAACTTTCCAGCAGCAGCGAGTTGGGGAATACATCGCGCAGGCGAAGGTAAATGCTAACTGGTGTGGTGGTGTCGGCCAGCAGCTTTTTATAAGTGGTAGTAATCTTGAATGTGCTCATCTTATTTTTTTAAATATCTTAAAACAAAAAAACCCGGCGAATTGGGGTCGCCGGGTTTCCTATTTAGGTTCACAATTGATTAGGTTGTCTCTGATCAAAAAGCGCAAGCCGGCTGCCAATTTAATTGGTGCCACCAGCTGTTTGTATGTGTGTTTTTAATCATCGCGGTCACAAATTTATAAAGAAATTTGAATTGTCAAATTTTTTGTGAAATTATTTATTTGCTAAATCCTATTAGCTACGTAGAATTACTGTGGAATAAGCATTATACCCACCGCAATAAGCACAATTCCGATCAAATAAAAGATGGCGATGGCTTTATGCTTAGCCTCAGGCAGCGTAGCTTTCTTCGATTTGCTATGCCCGATAGTGATCAGCGCGATGGCAATGAGCATGATCACCCAGTGCTCAACGGTAAAATAACGGGTGATAGGATTTTTCATGGTATCCTTGCTAAACTGCACCATCGGACTGATAAAAAACAGGATGATGCCCAGCAAAAATTGTGTATGTACCGAGATCATGGCAAACAGGTTAAGCTTGCGGTTGCCCTCGCCATAAGGTCTTTTGCCCAACCAGCCCATAAATGCACGTACAAGGGCCAGCAATACCAATACAATAACAATGTACCTGAAACCGGAATGAAATTCCTTAAAAAAGCTATAAAGTGTCATACATCAAAATTTGCCGTGAATATACACATATAGGTTATTGAAGTTATTAGGTCATTGTGTCATTTTTTTGTAGGGAGAGCTCAATTAAGTACTGCTAACCGACGTTGAATAAAAACTATGTCATTGCGAGGAGGGACGACGAAGCAATCTCGTAGCTATGCATATCGAACATGCATTGGCTACGAGATTGCCGTGCTACGCTCGCAATGACATACTTTTTGTTGCCTGCGGCAGGGCAGATACAAACAAAAAAAGCGATGAGCCTAAACCCATCGCTTTCATTTTATCTTTCGGACTTCCGGTTAAAGACTTCCGACTTATATCAAAAGCCTTACCGGCTCTTCTAATAATTGTTTTAACGTTTGCAGGTAGGCTGCAGCTGAAGCACCATCAACCACGCGGTGATCGGCGCTCAGGGTAACCTTCATGATGTTGCCTGGTACTACGGCACCGTTTTTAACAACCGGTACAGCCTGGATCCCGCTTACAGCAAGGATACATGCGTTAGGTGTGTTAATGATGGCAGTAAACTCGTCAACACCAAACATACCAAGGTTTGAGATGGTGAAGGTTGAGCCTTCCATTTCGTTTGGTTGCAGTTTTTTAGCTTTTGCCTTACCAGCAAACTCTTTCACTTCAACCGAAATGTGGCTTAATGATTTACCATCGGCAAATTTGATAACCGGAACCAGCAAACCTTCGTCAACAGCAACAGCAACACCGATGTGAACATGCTCATTAGTGCGGATCTTATCACCTAAGAATGATGAGTTGATGGCAGGGTGCTGCCTCAAGGCAACAGCGCAGGCTTTAACAACAAAATCATTAAATGAAATTTTAACCGGGGCAATCTCATTCATACGGGTACGGGCAGCAATAGCCTGATCCATATCAATGGTCATGGTTACATAGAAATGCGGCGCAGTGAACAAGCTTTCGCTTAAGCGGCGGCTGATAGCTTTACGCATTTGAGTAACCGGTCTTTCGCTGAATTTCTCTTCGCCGGTAAAGGTTGGCAATACGATAGGTGCTTTTGCAGCAGCAGCCGGAGCGGCAGCAGGTGCAGCCTCAGTAGCCGGAGCCGCGGCTGGTTTAGCAGATGGTGTATATTCCTCAACATCCTTTTTGATGATACGGCCGCCATCGGCACTGCCTTTTACATCATTAAGGTTGATGCCTTTATCTTTAGCTATTTTACGTGCAAGCGGTGATGCTTTTACGCGGC
>NZ_DASVOB010000471.1:0-4654 GCF_036383575.1 Mucilaginibacter sp. | reverse complement strand
TTGGGCCCATTGGTTGCTTTCAAAATTCAAATAATTAATAAATATAGGCTATTGATTTTAACTATGCTACTTTTAATTTAATGATTGTGATTGCCCCGCTAAGCGGTTTGCTGTATGTATTTATTTCACCGTTAATGAGTTGCACGCGGCTCTGTAAATTTTTAAGCCCGAAACCCTGCTTAACATCCCCCATATTAAAACCCTTGCCGTTATCTTTAAATTCCATAACAAGGTAGCCGGAATCTAAGGCCATATTGAGGTTAATAATGGTGGCTTCCGAGTGTTTTATAGCGTTGCCGAAAAGTTCCTGCGCTATGCGGTACATGGCCAGTTCAATTTCATTGGGGAAGCGTTTATCGGCAAAGTTTTTAGAGAACTTAACTTTAATGTGGGTATTGTTTTCAACTTTGGTACATAGCGCTTCAACCGCAACAAGCAAGCCATAGTCGGTAAGTATAGGCGGCAGTACATTTTGTATTATGTTCCTGATCTCCTGGATACATTCATCGGCCAGTTTGCGGGTATCCATTAGCAGGGGCTGGGTTACCTCATTCACACAGTTTTTATCCAGCCGGTGCAGGTTAAGCTTGATCGCCGAAAGCACCTGGCCAACACTGTCGTGCAGGTCTTCGGCCAGGCGCCTGCGCTCACTTTCCTGGGTTTCAAAAACGGCGTTCATCAAATCTGTTTGGCGGGCATCATGCAATGCACGTAAGTCCGCCTGGTTTTTTAACATCCTCCGCTGATATACGATCACGAAGAAGAATAAAAAAATAATCAATATAACAACCACAAGTGTCCCGATGATCAGAACAGGGATAAGGCCATTTTCAGATACTTGTAAGATTGGGCTGTTATACATGATTATTATATATGCAAACCTAAATTTATGACGTTTTTTGTGGTTTGCAAAGCAGGGCTACGGTGTATATTAGGTTAGTAATAATATTTGTTATGCTAAATATAACGTAATAATCTGCTTTATCCTTATCGGGTATCCTGCTAAAAAGCATAAATAAAAAGATATTTACTGCTGAATAAAATAGCACGCCAGAGTTAAACCAAAATAAACCTTGTTTTTCAATATGAATAAAGGTTTGTGGGTTTAAAAGTTGGTAGAAGTATATAAGCGATAGTACTATTAGTAGAAGGCTTGATGTGGTGTTCGACACAGATGGGTAATCAAACAAATTTTTGGCGTTATATAACACCACTACCATTGTTATAGTAGCGAGAAATATAGCTATCTTCTTTAAAAAAGACTTTGAAAGCAGCTTATAGTACATTAAACCAAAGAATCCTATTGTTAGGATAACATATACGTGGAGTAATGGATTCGTGTTTAACGGATGCCCGGTATGTGGCTTGAATTGATATGATAACCACATCGACCAGTCAAACAGCCCAGATATCAATAAAAATGCGGCCAATAGCTTCATTAAGTTATCCAAATGCTTGTAGTTATGCGCTGCCGCCAGTAGCGGGAATAGACCGGAAATAACCGATATATTCATTAATAAAACGCTTACAAGCATGAGATTGGAGTAATTAATTAGTCTTGAGTTAGAATGTTTTGTGGGCAACCAGCGGTACCTGGACATGGCACGGCCTGTTCACCGACGATATTTTGTTTTTCGGCTTTCATTAGTTTAAAAACTTGGGCGCCTGCAGGAGGAGTTGCCTCAGCCACTTTATTACTGTCAGGAAGTTGATCCTGGCCATCGGCTGTTACGCCCGTAATTATAAAATGCTGCTGCCCGCCAACATTGGCAATAACAGATAGCAGGAAATTGCTTACAGAAACCCAGAATTTTTGCCAGTCATTAAGTTTTTGATCATTTGCATAATAAATACGAATGCCTAAGCAGCCATCCTGACTTAGTATGGTATTTAATATTTCTTGTCCAAAGAACTGTGATATAATATCTTTTGGATTGCGATGCCTGTGATTCTTTGTCCATTGTGCCGCTAAATCAAGTTCAATTGGTGCGCCTTCCTGGCCGGTGATGGGTGATGATGGTCTTTTTTCTTGTGTTTCCATAAAAAATAATAGCGTGTAGGGATTTAGTTTGCATAAAACTAATACTAATAAGCATCTCTTTCAATGATATCCCCGGTCGCATAAGCTGCAATAGGTTTTTGATCTGATTTTATGTCGTTGATTATTAATTAATTGCAAATGGATCGCGTTTTAATACCCGCGTATTATGCGTATTTTTACGTATCAGAAACTGTAATCTTACGTGGCATAAAAATCTTGTTTATGTATGCCTTTTGTGCTTAAATTATCCTGTTTTTTTCAGGATATAAAATTATATATTTAATATAATATCTAAATATGGATATTGTTTATTAAATTGCTTTTTATAATATAATACAAAAACCTAAAACCCGATTTTATGAAACAAGAAATGCTAATTACACAGATCAGCCCTGATCAGGTAGGCGAGTTCATCAGCGAAAGCTTTTATCAAGAGTTAACCGAAAATTTTCAGCAAAAATTCCCTACAGAAGTTAAGTCGGTAATGCTTAGCCGCGCAGCTGTTGAAACTGCTTTGAGTGGTGAAAACGTATCCGGTATCAAGTTTATGAATGGCCTTGAAGAGGCCAATGATCCGTCGTCAAGAATGTTGGTGCTGATCCCTTGTAATTACACAGTCACAGCCAGTTTACCTAACTCTATTATTAGTCAACAAGGTTTTATGACTAACTCAGGTGAAGTTATTTCGTTGGAAAGAACATGGCAGGTATTGTTTAATCATGTATTAAACTTCAAAAAACTTGTCCCGGAAATGAGCTACACCAAAATCAATAGGGGATCATTTATGGGTAGGGTGCGGTTAACCGAATTTTTAGATGCTACCACATGCGATAATTTCATTTATCACTTCGGATACCTGGCAGAAGAGAACTTGCCATATAAGCTTATTATTCAGCCATCTGATGGTATGAAGATGTATGTCGAACAATCAATGCCATGTCCTGGTTCGTCCGGTTGCCCGGCGGTTACCACATCAAACGACCCCTGCGCCCTTACCCAAATTACAACAACCATGTTAGGTAGTGGAGTCGAAAGCCAGCTTAACCTGTTAAGAACTTTCCGCGACAAGATATTAACTGATAAGTTTAGTGGAGCAGAAGTTGAAAAGTACTATACTATTTCGGCATCCTTACTGGAAGCTATCGATAAAACACAAAACAAAGAGGCCATATTTAAAGGCCTGTACGATAAATATATTGCTTCTTCGCTTAACGCAATAAGCCAAAACGATGAGGAGACTGCTTTCGTCCTGTTCCAGGAAGCTATGCAACACCTTACCGAAACATATCTGTATCAATAACAACCTAAAATGTGATTGCAAAGCGTCTTTCCTGCCCGGAAAGGCGCTTTCTTTTTATACAGAAATTCCCCTAAAACGTAGTTCTACGTTTGGTTCATGTTGATGATACGTTTTTATATCGCGTACCACTACAGGCTATAATAGCGTAGTGGCAACGTTGATTGTGGGCGGGTTTTGCCCAAACTTTGATCCAGCAAATGAGCTGTACATCAGCCTGCTTGCGGTGGAGTATGCTGAAAATCCAGTTTAAAGAGTAAGCCGGTACAAATACTAATCAAAAACTTATGAACTACATTATTAAAGGGAACCTTCGCGGTTTATTATGTTCAGACTGCGAACTGCCTGTTGCGGGCACATCGGTAAAAGTTTATCGCCCCGCCGATCAGCAAAACGAAACCCGGCTTGCTGTGGCCGATCCCAAACAGACCTTTCACCAGGTAAACGATGAAGAACTGAAAGCAAAAGAAAGACTGTTCATTACCCAAGCCGATGTGCAGGAGAACGGCGATTTTACCATCGAAATTGACGGCGGCAAATCCGGTTACGAGGGTGGTAGTATTGATGTGGACTGGTATTGCGGCAACGTACCTTTCAAAATTCCGTTGCCTAAAAAGGGCCCGGCATTACAATTTCATATTACTACGCTGCAGCCCCTGTATAAAAGCACCCAGGAAAATGCGCAATACGCAAGATTTGATTATAAAATAGATTCCAAATGGTTTTGCCGGATCCTTACCTTGTTGGATATCTGGGTAGTATGCGGTTATGTAAACGATTGTGAAACCCAGAAGCCAATCCCCGGTGTTAAGGTTTTTGCCTATGATGTCGACCTGCTGCAAGACGACTATTTGGGCAACGCCTATACCGACAACAACGGAAAATTCACTATTGTATACCCCGGCGACAATTTCAGGAAAACCTTATTGCCATGGCTTAATGTAGAATGGCCCGCCGGCCCTGATTATTATTTCAGGGTTGAAAGCTCGTCGGGCACCGTATTGCTTGCCGAAGACCGTACCCGCGGCCGCCAGAACGACAGGCACAATGCCAATAACTGTTTCTGTGTAAAGCTTTGCATCAAAGGCGGCGGTATTATTACCAGCGATACACCATGGTTTACTTCGGTAGGGAATTTCAGTATTACATCTGATATCGACGGCAGCGGTAAAACCCTCATCAGCAAATTTGGAGCGGGTGGTGCCGGTTATGGCTTCTTTGGGTCGGTGAAGCTGGGGGGCTATGCCACCAAGAAGGTGCCGACAGCGCCAGCCAGCCCGCTTTATTACCGCTTTTTGTTCTCGACCGATAATGTG
>NZ_DASVOB010000470.1:0-3069 GCF_036383575.1 Mucilaginibacter sp. | reverse complement strand
ATGCAATCATCTCAACTCCTCCTTCCCATCCGTATTCTTCATCTATTCATCGATAAAACTTGCTATTGTAAAACTTAATTTTTACTATTGTGTAATAATGACACAAAGAGTATATTTTCCTTGCTGTCGTTATCGCCAATTAGCCCCTTTAACCTATTTAATTTTAAAAAATGAGAACGAGCTACAAACTACACGTTGCTTTAGCATGCGTTTTATTTGCCGGTGGCATCCACCAGGCAGTACAAGCCCAAAGCAAAAGCCCTGCACCACAATTAAGCGCAACAAACGTCAAGCAGATTGTTGCTGCCATGACACTCGAAGAAAAATCGAAGCTTGTTGTGGGGATGGGTTTTAAGATGCCGGGCGTACCGCCGCCGGTAAAGGGTAAAAAGTCCGAAGCTATTGATATAGGTGGTTTTAAATTGCCACCCTCTGATCCGGATGCTTACAATATCCCCGAAAAAGTACCTGGAGCTGCTGGTCGTACCCATGCTATTCCCCGTTTAGGTATCCCGTCTATCACGGTATCTGATGGTCCGGCAGGGTTGAGGATCGAGCCTATCCGCAATGGCGATAAATCAAAAACCTATTATGCTACGGCGTTCCCGGTTGCCACCTTGCTGGCCTCAACCTGGGATACACAGCTTGTAAATAAAGTTGTCGTTGCCTTTGGTAACGAAGTGCGTGAATACGGTGTGGATATTTTGCTCGCGCCGGGCCTCAACATTCACCGTAACCCATTGGGCGGTCGTAATTTTGAATATTATTCGGAAGATCCGTTGGTGGCAGGCAGCATGACAGCGGCCATTGTTAACGGTATCGAATCAAACGGGGTGGGCACTTCCATTAAGCATTATGCGGCCAACAACCAGGAAACCAACCGTAACTCCATCAACACTATTGTAAGCGAGCGTGCCATGCGCGAGCTGTACCTGCGCGGTTTTGAGATCGCCGTGAAAAAAGCACAGCCATGGACGGTGATGTCGTCATATAACAAATTGAACGGCACTTTTACATCCGAAAGGCGCGACCTGCTCACTACTATTCTTAAAAAAGAGTGGGGCTTTAAGGGCTTTGTCATGACCGATTGGTTTGGTGGCAAAGATGCCGTAGCGCAGATGAAAGCAGGCAATGATTTGCTGATGCCAGGTAATCCAACTCAATCTGAAGATATAGTAGCTGCCGTAAAAAGCGGTAAGCTTAGCGCCCAGCAGCTTGATGCCAATGTGGAGCGGATTCTGAATGTGATAGTTCAATCGCCTACATTTAAAAAATATAAATATTCTGATGCGCCTGATCTGGCTGGTCATGCCGTTGTGGCCCGTGAAGCTGCGGCCCAGGGTATGGTACTTCTGAAAAATGACGACCATGCACTGCCGTTTGGCGCAGGTAAAAGGATCGCTGTATTCGGTAATACTTCATATGATATTATTGCAGGCGGTACCGGCAGCGGCGATGTGAATAAAGCTTACACTATTTCACTGATGCAGGGCCTGGCTAATGCCAACTTTAAATTACAGGAAACGCTTTCCAATAATTATAAGGCCTACCTGGTTGATATGAAGGCTAAACAGCCAAAGCCTAAAAACTTTTTTGATCATCCTGCCCCAATACCCGAAATGGATGTAAACGCTATCGTAGCTGAAGAGGCCAATGGTGCCGATGAGGCGCTGATCACAATAGGCCGTAACGCAGGTGAAGGTGCCGACCGTAAGCTGGAAAGCGATTACTATTTAAACGATGCCGAAAAAGGGCTGATCAGCGGTGTTGCCAGTGCTTTTCATGCAAAAGGCAAAAAGGTAATTGTTGTGCTTAACATAGGTGGTGTGGTTGATGTTACGGCCTGGCGCGACAAAATTGACGGGATCTTATTAGCCTGGCAGCCAGGATTGGAGGCAGGTAACGCTATTGCCGATGTGCTGAGTGGTAAAGTAAACCCATCGGGTAAACTGGCAACCACTTTTCCTGCCGACTATAAAGATGTGCCATCAGCGGGTAACTTCCCTGGTACGCCCGAAGGCAAACCAACACAGGTTATTTATGAAGAAGGTATTTATGTGGGCTACCGTTATTACGATGCAGCTAAAGTTACCCCGGCTTATGAGTTTGGCTATGGCTTGTCATACACCAACTTTAAGTTCAGCGATTTGAAATTAAGCTCAAAGGTTTTCAAAAACGTGATCACCGCTACTGTGACTGTTAAGAATACCGGTGATGTTGCAGGTAAAGAAGTGGTGCAGTTGTATTTGGCGGCTCCTAAAAAAGATCTGGATAAACCCGAAGATGAACTGAAGGCTTTCGGCAAAACCAAACTGCTGGCCCCCGGTCAATCGCAAACATTAACGTTTACTATCAAAGCAGCAGATCTCGCTTCGTTTTATACCGACAGGCAGGCCTGGATAGCTGATGAAGGCAATTATAAAGTGAAAATAGGTTCATCATCGCGCAAAATTGAAGAAACAGCTTCTTTTAGCCTCGCTAAAGATATCACTGTTGAAAAAGTAAACAAGGCGCTGGTTCCCGAACAAACTATAAACGAACTAAAACTAAAGTAAAACCAACCGGCCTCTGCAATGTTTTTTGCAGGGGCTTTTTTCTTTAACCAGAATCATGAATGATCATGGCCAAACCAATTAAACTGATAACCCTGCTGGCCCTGCTGCCCGCAACTGCTGCGATAGCGCAAAACAAGTGGACAGAAAGAAAAGCAGGTGATATTGCTTTTGTTACCAATACCGGTGGGCAAAACTTAGGTTACTCCACCACATCCGGTGTAAAAATATTAACTGTTGATGGGCTTGCTTTTAAAGACCTGAACAAGAACGGCAAACTGGATAAATACGAAGACTGGCGCCTGCCGGTTGATGAACGTGCTAAAGACCTGGCCTCAAAAATGAGCGTTGAGCAAATAGCAGGTTTGATGCTTTACAGTCGCCATCAGCCTATCCCGGCGGCAGCGGGTGGTCCATTTGCGGGGACTTACAATAATAAGGTATTTGCCGAGAGCGGGGCTAAGGCTTCCGATCTTTCTGATCAGCAAAAACAATTTTTGGCTAAGGATAATGTAAG
>NZ_DASVOB010000469.1:0-19896 GCF_036383575.1 Mucilaginibacter sp. | reverse complement strand
CCTATGAGCTGTCGGATGCGATATATGACAGCACCGGACGGTTCATTTCGGCAACCGCATTGTTGCATCTATACGGTTTGAGTCCAGTGAAACTGCCGCCTTCTACTTACATACAAGATGCACTGGCACAGTTCTGTGATTATGAGAGCTACGACGCATACCTGAGGTATATAGGGATTGATGACGACGGTACATAGCTGTCGTGGTATGAATTATTTGCTACATGAGGAGAGCACGTGCAATGCTATTGCATTGTTGTCCTCGAGCCATTGTTGCAACTCAATATCGGCACACACCCATCTATCTGCACCTGCTTCTTTAAAGAATACAAAATGCAACGTCTCGCCAGAAGAGAAGACATGGTACCTACTCCACTGTCCCCGATCTGCTCCAACCGAAATGACAATAATGTCCGCATTAAACGACATGACGCTCGGCAACGCGGTACGCGCTTCCAAAAAAGATTGTTGTAGGGCAGTTATCATCAATACGAAGATAGTGTTTCGTAAAAACATTCCTAAACGGAGTATCGTTGAATACTAAAAAAGCCGAACCTCGCGCCCGGCTTTTTGTTGATATTCAAATGTACGTTCAAAAAAGTATATAGATGGTACTAAATCAGATACTTAGCAAAGCAATAATGTTGCCAAAATAGTGTCATCTCTCTGGAATGGTGCCATTGCCAAGGATACGCTTCAGGATGTCTTCAGCATTGGCATTGTTCGCGCCCTCGTCATGCCGCCTTTCCCCACTATACCTCTTCATGGTAGTGACGGTCTCGCTCGACTGCTGTGCCCGGGTAAACAGGCTCGGCAATTGGTCGGGGGTAACTAAGAGAATGCGGGACATTTCGGCGGGTGCAAGCGTTGCCACGAGCTTTGCCCGCAATTTTAAGGCGACCCGCTCCTGTGGCTACGTCCTACGACACGTTTTCAGGTTTTTAGGGTAATAATACTCCCGATTAACGCATTGATCTTAATTCTGCCATCATTTCGATTAGCGGAATGGCCGTCGTTGTTTTATTGATCGGAAACCGTTCTTTACCGGGATAAACAATAAAACGATGCGTTGCGCCGATATCTTCACACCCCAGATAAAAACCTTTTGACATCGACGGCGATAATGAGCGCTTGATCTCGATGGCGTAATTTTTTTGCGCGTTTTGCTCGATGACCAAATCAATCTCTGCACCCGCCGAAGTGCGGTAAAACCACGGCGTTATTCCGACCGAAAGGCAAGAGATTAAGTTTTCAATAACAAAACCTTCCCAACTGGCTCCGATCACCGGATGGCTCAAGACGTCATCCTGTGTTTTTAAATTAAGAAGCGCATGAACAAGGCCACTATCGCGGATGTAAACTTTTGGAGCTTTGACAAGCCGCTTGCCGATATTACCAGACCATGGCCGAAGCGTCCGGATCAGCAACAAATCTTCCAGCAGTTCAATATAGCGCTTTGCCGTCATGAGAGAAATGTCCAAATTGGCCCCAAGCTGCGCAATGTTCAACTGGCTTCCCTGCTGATGTGCAAGCATCGTCCATAAGCGGCGCAAAGCGACAGCCGGGATTCGCGAGCCGAATTGTGGCACATCACGTTCAAGATAGGTGCTGATGAAGTTTAACCGCCAACGTAAACTGGCCTCGTCTGTTTTGGCGAGATAGCTGTCAGGAAAGCCGCCACGCAGCCAAAGGTGATCTTGTTCTTTTTGGCTTCCTTCTGGAATTTCGGCAACATTTAGCGCCGAAAGCTCCTTATAAGCAATGCGTCCTGCAAGCGTTTCTGATGATTGCTTAAGCAATTCCAGGGAGGCAGAACCCAAAACAAGAAACTGTCCGGATTTCAGACCTTGACGACGACGACGGTCGATCACCCCACGCAGTATCTGAAACAGGCCCGGCATGCGCTGGATTTCGTCCAGAATAATAAGCCGCCCTTTGTGCAGCTCAAAATAGTCTTCCGGCTCGCTTAGTTTGGCCTGATCGCTCGGACTTTCCAAATCAAGGTAAATCGGCTCTGGCTTGAACATAGCGGCAATTTCTTCGGCCAATGTAGTTTTACCCACCTGACGTGGCCCTAATAACCCTACGGCAGGGAATTCCTGCAAAAGGGTCACGATTTCCTGCTGTGCTTCGCGCTTTATCATCCTTACAATTATAACACTTGTTGAGATATTTGCAAGGATTAATTTAAATTTATACATTTATTTTTCTAAAGCTATTGCTATGAATGCTAATTGTATTGAAGAAAAAGCGTTTGATGAACTTATTGCCGGGGTATACCGGCAGGTAAAAGACTTATATATAACAAAGACCATCTTGATGATTGGATTTGCGGCATGAAGCGATGGGAATGTACGGGATAAAAAAAACGACCTTACAGGTGCTGAGGGATAAAGGCGCTATCCGTTTCAGCAAGCCATCAAAAAAGATCGTTTTATATGACCGGAAATCTATCATTAGATATCTCGTAAAACATGCGCGGGAGCCGTGATAATCATTAACATGATCATACGGAAATTATAAGTCATGCAATAATTCTGATGCCGGGCGGCTTTTAATTGTGCCTGCCGTGACTTTATCGGCAAGTTTGAAAGCCTTTTAATATGATATATTTCTTCCAGTGCCTCTGCATCGGATGCAGACAATCGTTTAGCTTTGACGTACGGAAAGCTTTTAAGGAATTCCAGAAGGTTACAATATCGGATCGTTGCCACCTTCACGTCATTATTTTCCTTAATAGTTTTAAATAACTATATTGTGTTGGAGTAAGTTAATAATGCCGTTTCGTTTTATGAAGATCCTCTCGTTTCAGTTTCAAGCATCACAAAACCCGCTTATCCTGGACTTGCAGATTTATTTAAAAAAACTGATTTTATCGACCGACAAACATAGTATTTCTAATCTTTATGAACTAAGAAAAGAAATGTATCATCATGCGGCGCTGGCCAGATTAGATCACCCGGTCTCAGAAGTTGAAGACATCCACATGAAAATATACGCTTTCCTTACCTGTGAAGTTTTGGAGGTGATTTACAACGATGCCATCTGTGTATCATTGACATCCCGAAAAAAAGAATTCCAATGCGCTTTTAGAGATCTTGATAGGGGACGGTTTAATTGAGCTGTTAATCGGTTGCTAAATCTTCGGGGGGGTGCTGCGCCGTATAATTTAACAGATCGATAACTTCCATTTCAAAAATTTGTGCAATTGCAAACAAACGTTCTACCGTGAGTGAGGCATACCCAAGCTCAATTTTGCTATAGGCATTCTGTGTAATATTTAGTTTGGCCGCCAAATAATCTTGTTTATAGCCTTTTTGTTCCCTGATAATTTTTATATCCGAGACTACCTTCTTCGCTCGCTGATCTAAACTTTGTTCCATAACCACCATCTTTTCATAGGCCCGAATTAAAACGACCTTGGTTTGCTTCAATGCAATTTTGAGACCGGCTGAATTCTGCTTAGCGTATAGTGATGCGGTTCCTTCATTGTGTATTTTTTACGCAGAATGAGGCAGGCCATTCTCACAGGGCGTAGCAAAATATCCCGCTCTAAATGTTATATTTTTACTTGAAGGCGAGCGAATTACGTATCTTGTATGAAAAATACGCCCATATATGTTTTTAAATGGAACCCTCAAGAATGAGAGTTTTCAGTTTGACGTTGAGCTATTTGCCGATCCCGATAATAACATTACCTATCTGATTCAAATAACTGAAAATACTTACCTGCTCGCTCAAAGGAGCGTTATAACCGAGCAATTGCTTCAAATGTCGGGCAGTTTTATCAAGCCGGAATTACTTGAAGCGATTTTTAAAACGATTGATCTTTCTGATCAGCTACAATTATTTACCAGGATTAAGCCATTAAGAGAGCTAAATAAATCCTACCTCAAATAATTTCATTTGTTATCGGTGCTGCTATAAAAAAGCCCACGGATAACGCGGGCTAATCTTATGTGGCAGATTTAGGGCATATTTAAAGGGATATTATCATTTATGTGTTGCAAACGTAAAGTTAAAACTTACTGTAAAGTAAAAGAAGCGGCAATTCCTGTTGAATTTTCAATGTAGAGCGAGAGCGCCAATCGTTGTTTACGGGCTAAATGTAATTTGAGTTGATCAGGGTTAAACAGGTTTTTCGAATTAACAGTAGTTTCAGGAAAAGTAGTACATATCATCTACCTTTGCAATGTTTTTTGAGACAATAGGATTTTATAAAATTCTTTTTGCTCAAAGCCTGTTTTAGTTAATACGTTTAATTAATTAAGAAAGCAAAGACGAGCTCGATGCCCGTCTTTGCTTATTACGGTTTCATCACAAATCCCATCATTTTGAAGAGCAATGAGAATATTGGGTCATCACAACAAACCGCCGATCAATACCCTGGTAAAAGCAATCCAGGAACATTGTTATGCACTTTTAATAAGACCACACGAACACGATATATTTCAACTGGAAGATTTAAACAAGCAGATTGAAACATTCATTAGTGAAATCAGTCTTCAATATCCACGGTGCAATTCCGGAGGCCTAAAAGGAGTGGTGCATTCTTACCTGACGTTTGAAATCTATAATTTGTTAGATAAAAATGATATTACCCTAATCTCGATCACATCACGACAAACCAACTATGTAGAGGCTTTTCGCGACTATGATAATTCAAGATATAGCGGGTTACCGGAACCGGATAGATATCATTATACCAGTTAAATTAGCTTTGATTTAGTAAACACAACCATTTTTAAAAATCAATCACCGCTTCTAAAGCTTCACCGGCCTTTTTATGTGAGAAGCTGGATTGATATCGCATGGTAGTGGTAATGCTTGTATGCCGTTCTTGGAACGCACGAAAATCGGGGATAATCATTTAAAGCTTAAAATGATAACCTAATTTAAACGATAAAGCGTCTTGCACAAGGCGGTTGTCATAATTTTCGTACTTTGCACCAATATCAAGTCCGTTTTTAAACTTGACACCTAATAATGGTGAATAAACAAATGTGGTGTTTCTTCTAGATGCAAAAGCTACTCCTGCTTCACCACCAAGGTAAAACATATCTCCCCAAAACACTCTTAAACCAATTTTAACCGGCACTACGTTACGCACGGTGAGGTTATAGTTATAATACACATTACCATTGCCGTCCATTATGCCATAAGTTGACAGGTATTGCGTATTCATATGCGTATAGCCTGCTGAAAAGGTAGCTACCAGGTTATTGGTTACCGGTTGATAAAGTGTAACATCTCCCCCCAATATTTTATTATCCGATGAGTTGACATCAACGCCGGGGTTAAAGCTGATACCTATTTCCGAGTTGGTAACATTAGCCGGGCTTGCCGATTTTTTTTGCGCGTCCATGCTTCGGGCACTAAAGCCGTAGGCCAGGCGTAAACCGAGGGTTTTGGTCGCTTTATCTTTGGTATAATCCTCATATTTCAGGCTCAGGTCGATACCGTTTTTAAACGCCATGCCTACCGAAGGCGACCATACAAAAGATGTTCCCCATTGTTCAAAGGCGAAGCCGGCACCGGCCTCGCCGCCTAAATACAGGTTATCGCCCACAAAATATCTTATACCCAGCTTTACCGGGATCACATTGTAAGGGCTACCATACTGGCTATAACCGGCAAAATGGTCTTTCTCAAAAAAATGGCTAAAACCGGTGGTTAATGTTCCTGAAACGCGCGGGTTAAAATCTTTCTGGATCCGGATATCGCCGCCAATGGCATATTTAAAAGCATCAGATGTAGCTATACCGGCATCAATGCCAAAACCAACGCGCCATGTTCTATTATTGCTTTGCGCTTTTGCCGTTGCTGCCGAAAGAACGACCAGGATAAATAATGAAAATAGATGTTTCATGTGGTGTAATAATTTTTAGATAATTAGATAGGTTTAATCAACAGGAAGCAAGTCGACTGCTTTTTTGATGGTAAGGCTACTCAGCGCGAATACCATCATGGCCATTAATTGCCAGCTTTTGACCAAACAAGAGATATAAACCCCGGTAAGCAAAACGCTGAAAACCGATAGCAGGATAATTTTAAGCAGGGGGTACTTTTTCATCGTTGTTTTTGCGGATGTGACAACAAGATGGTGCGTTACCCCTACGCTATATGGTATAATATTTATCTGATGCCGCAATTCGTAGAAAGAATTTCCACAGTTTTTTTTTCAAATTATCGAATTCACAAATTAGCGGTGCAGATGGACATGATAAAAATTAGTGTAATTAGCTTAATTGTGTACGCACAGACTAGCATTCGTGTTAAAATTCTTCATGCAACTATACTAACCTTCTTACCTGCTCAGCTTCAACCTATACCCTAATCTCAAAGCAAACTCTTTATAGTAATAGCCATAATCTTCAAATTTAACCCCGGTTTCTAAACCGCCTGGAAAACTAAAACCAGCCCCAGCCGATATCATCGAGGCGCGGTAAGGCCGGTAACCGGGCCGGGTAGACATATCAAAAGACGAGAAAACCGGTTGACTAAACAATCCGAAGGCTACGCCAACATCGCCGGAAATATAAAAAGCGGTCCCGGTTCGTAAACGCACTCCAAACTTTAGGGGAATCATGCTGTGTGACACATCGTAAACCTCATTACTTCCATTTCCAAAAATAGGCGGGTAGCCCTTATCAACCGGAAAATAGGTATACCCCGTTGTTATTACTGCCGAAAGGTGTTCGCCCAGATCGCGCTGAACAAACAGTTCAGCACCGTAAACTTTGCTATAGGGATCGTCCCAGCCAGGGCCTGCGGTTACGGCGGCTCCCAGGTACCAGGCGCGGCTGTTATCAACCGTTTTCTTCATCGGCTTAAAAACGGAGTTAAAAGCCAGGCCTGCCTCCCATCCTATCCAGCTGCGGGTTTGGTGCCCATCGCCTATAACCTGATCGGGGTAATCGGGAATACGGGTTATGTTTTTATATCCATCCAGGTGGAACGAACCACTATGGTTGTAGCTGTGAAATACCGGTCCGGCCAATACACTGACATGTTTGGATAGCTGGAGGTTAAGCAAGGTTTTGAATTGGAACCATCTATCATCCCACAAACCAGTGTAGGCAAATTGGTAAGCAGCTCCAGCCGAGATATAAAACTTATCGCCCAACATGAAATCATGTCCTATACCCAGGCCAAACGAGTGCAGCTTGTTTTCGGGCGAGATATTGGTACCAATGAGCAGATCGCTGTAAAAACCATGGGTACCTGTTTTAAGCGAGAGATTGGTGTTAGTAACATCATTAGTGGTTGCCGATACCCGGTAAAACCCATTACCGATGATGTTGAGTAAGCCGATACTTGCCCCCTGCGAGGTATCGGCAGTATTGACCAAACCTATTTGTAAACCTTTTAATTTATGGGCGCTGTTATTGAGTGCAGCAAGCTGGATGCCTGCAACTATACCCTCTCCCTTGTTGATAAAACCGGCAAGTTGCATACCGCGAACCGTATCTAATGCCCGGTTGCTCACCCCTGCTATCTGAATACCGGTAACCGCCCCTCCTACCAAATTAAAAACCGTAGCTATCTGTACATATTTGGCGTCCATTTTATTGATGTTGAACAGGCCGCCAAACTCAAAGCCATTTACCCCCGCAGTATATCCGCCAGCCACATTCAAAGAAAACTTGTTAACCACCTGCGGACTAAACATACCATGCGAACTCAATCCCGGAGTTAAAGAAACCTGGAATGGCCTGCGCGCAAAAAAATCAGGAATGTTTAAACTCTGGATACGTTGTTTAGCCGAAATAAAAAAACGCCCCATTCCGGTACGTTCTACCCTGTTATTTCTAATCACTGCATTATTGTAACTGTTCCGGCCAAACCTACTGCTTACCGATACCGCCTGCAGAAAATTAATGGTGGTATCCTGGTAGGCGAGCTTACTTGCCGTAACGCTGATCTGTCCTGGGTTATCGGCCCTGAATTTGATGCGGAAGTAGCCATGTTCATCCGTTAAAACTGAAATTAGCTCGGCTTTTACATAAACACTGACATTCATCAGCCGTTCGCCGGTGCGTTCGCTTACCACCAGGCCACTTACCGAATAATTGTTGTTATCATCGGTGATATCGGTATCTAAAAAAGTCAGTCCAGGTAGTTTTTCGGTAATGATGAGGTAGTTTTGATATTCTCGGACATTGTATTTATCTCGCAAAAGTTTGCTTAAAACCAAACCAACCGTTTGGTTTGTTTCTGTCAAACTTACCAGGCTATCCTGTGGCAGCAATTGTGCTTTGTAGGAAAAATGGAATTCACCTTTTTTGCTTAGCTCCTGTAAAACATCCGCCAGGGCCACCCCCTCGGCATTTACCGAAACCAGCCTATTGAAAATACTTTGCGCATGTGACCGGCTAACGCATAACATCAGCACTAGCAATATAACCAGGCGATAGGGTTTAGGTGTTTTGATAGCTGTAAATATCATCAAACGGCTCTCATTTTATTTAAGGATAATCTTGTCCTGCTTTTTCTCAACGGTTATATTTAAAACTATCGCAATCACATTTAGCTTCATATCCAGGTTTTCATTTATATTAAAACTCCCGGCTATTTGCATGTTAATTAGTTCTTTGCGCCCTATTACTATATTGGCTCCATAGGCTTCGTTTAATACCGCTACCAGGCGCACCAACGGTATATTTTTAAATACCAGGTTTTTATCGCGATAGTATTGATATAAATTATCCGGGGTGTGCTGTTTGGTAAACTTACCAGTTTGAGGATCAAATACGGCTACCTCGCCCGGCTTAAGCAAAATCATCAGGTTGTTAACGCTATTGGTTACCTGCACCAGCCCGGTTTCTACAATAATTTCAACCTTTCCGTTTGTGTTTTTTACATTGAATGATGTGCCTACTACTTTTATAGATGCTTTACCCGCTGCTATAATAAAGGGCTTTGCCTTATTATGCGCCACGTTAAAAAAAGCTTCGCCGCTAATAAAGTTTACCAAACGCCGGTCGCCGGTAAATTTCTCGGGATGATCCAACCGGGTATTTTTATTAAGGGTTACTATTGTACCATCTGATAATGTATCAATCCTGATAGCTGCTTTGCTTTCAGTCTGTAGTATTGGGTTGGCGAACCAGGTAAGCCAGATGCAGGCACAGGCAGCAATAAAAATGAGTGATGCTGCTATTTTCAGCCAGCTAAGTCTATTGCGCATAGGTACAAGTTTCGCCTGTTGCTTTTTTGCCTCGGCAGCACGTTGTTTTACTTTTTGCAGAGAGGCATGGGCATCTGCACCTGCATCCTCCTTAAAATTTTTGCTACTCTCCCATATCAGCCTGAATTGCTCAAAACGGCGCTCGTTTTCAGTATCAAGGCTACGCCAGCTATCAATATGCAGGGTCTCCTCTGCCGAAACTTCGTTAAGTACATAGCTGATTAGCAGCTCATCCGTTATATGTAAATGTTCGCTCATTTAAATATTTTTACTAAAAAACAGATCAATAAAGGCAGGTAGTCGGCCAATTGCTGCCTCAAACGTTTAAGCGCTTTCACCATCTGGTTATCTACCGTTTTTATAGAGATGCCTAATTGCGAGGCTATCTCGGCATATTTCAAGTCATCAAAGCGGCTCATCTGGAAAATGGTGCGGCATTGTTCGGGCAGTCCGTTAATAGCTTTAAGTAGATGCTTCTCAAACTCCCGGTATTGAAGCTTGTTCAAAGCGTGCTCGGTATGGTTATCGGCCTGGTTCATACTACGCTGCTGGTATTTTTGTTTAACCTTTTGATGCTTAAAATAATTCATACACTCATTATGAACCGACCGGTACAGGTAAGCCTTAAGCGACGTATGAATGCTTAAAGGCTCGTCCCGCTCCAAAATCTTCAAAAAAACATCCTGCACCATTTCATCCGCGTGCGCATTATCCTCTAACAAAGTATAGGCATAATGGTGCAGTGCGGCATAATGCTCCAGGTAAACCCTGTCAAATTCCGGCTCTTCAGCATTGAAATGCAGTATATATGTGTTATTTGTTGGCAAACGTTGGACGCAAATTACTTTATTAATTTTTCAATTTAGTAAGAGACAATCAAATACCGTTTATCCCCTATTCAGAAATGTCTTTTTTATTTATAATGTCATTACGCAGAAATTAATTTGACATACTTTCCATCTAATGACTCCTCCCTGCCAGGGCGGAATTCGAACCACTTAATTGACCATGCGCGTTTTAAGCGAATTAGAACACTTTTGACGATTCCTGACTGTGCATTTTTCGAACCGTACAGTTTATGGTTCGAGTCCTGCTCTGGCTAAAAATATAGCATAGGATCATCGGCCATTTCTGAAGGCCCCCCAGTAAACCAGCATCAGGATCCAATAAAATAGCGCTATCACAAGTCATTCCTTTTACACCATGAGCGGTAAAACTTGATTTTCAGGCTGGGATACAGATTTTGCAAGTAACGTTTATCCCTTGGTGCATTGCTCTTATAACGGCCTATCAAAAAAACGCAGGCATCCGGCTTGGCAAACATGATTTTTCCTAAGATTCCTGTTAATTGTTGTCTCTTCAACAGGTGGTATTGTTCCCGTCCCCCACCTGAGCTGACGCTAATGAATTCAAAACTAATATGCCCCTCGGGAGTCGGCTGATGCGTCGTCAATTGTTTCGAGATTTGAGCTGGGTTTTTCTGAACGAATGCACTGCCTTAAGATCAGTACTAAACCAATCAACCCCATTTGGACTTCCCAAAACAGATGACAGGTCTTAATGTACGATGCCAGCAACTTTGGAGTCAATCTAAATATCGAAATGCCCCCTCGAACGATGCCCGATAATCTGAATAATGTTTTTTTCCCTCATCTGTATATAGGTAAAAAAAGTACATAACGCCTCTCCTTTTCTTTGCCACACACAGTACATCCAGATATTTATATTTACTTTGATAGTAGTTTCGAAGATCCAAATTGACCGAATAGGTTATCGCGGAATCTGCATTGAAAGTGTTTCTAACTTTGTTCGAAGGGTAATATTTAACGTAGTTTCTCCAATATTGAGCTGAATCTTTTCCCAAGGATTCTTCGATGTTGCTTTTAATATTCGCCTCATGCATCCAGTTCAGGCTTGTGATTCGGTTTGGTGAAATTCTGGATATGAATACCGAGTCGTCTTTTGTCAAGGGGCGATAAAGCGTTGTAACGACTATAAATTGCTGATCGGTTGACCTCAATAGACCGTAGGCGCAAGTGATTATTCGCTCCAATTTTGGGTATAGTTTAAAACATTCACTGCTTCGCAACTCCTCAAAACCGGAGGGTTTTTTGTATTCAAGTTTCATCGACTTGACGATATCAACAGGGTCTTTGACCACTAAAGCCATAGAACCTTGAGCGTAACAAGCAATTGACGATACCAATAAGCATAGAAAGATGCCAAGCCTTTTAAATACTGTCATTGCTTTATCAGAATAGGTCTTTTCGATTTGAAAGTAGTCATTCATGTATTTAGGGATGAGAACCTACTGCTCCTACCCCGTACAGATCACTATAATCATTATTGTTTCTTGTACCGTTTTGACCGGTCGTTGGATCATAGTATTCTAAAACAAGTCCCCCAAAAGAATCGTTATAGGCTCCTGTAACTACAACTGCATGATCAGCACCAGCTCCCGCGTTAAAGGTCATCATAATCCGATCCCCATTTAGCAATATTCCACTACCTGTAATCTGGAGTCCACTACTATCGCCGCTTCCAGTTGTTGGAGTTAACAATGTAACGTTCACGTGCCCCCAATCCTGACCGAGATCATCGATATATTGTGTCTGCAACCCAGAACTGTCGGCGGTAAAGCCATAATTGTACATTGCAGCAAACCGGTAGTAGGAGGCATCACGTGCGCTTCCATCCAGGTAATCGAATGCATTAAAAACGCAATCATTACTTGCGGTGCCGCTACCACCAACAAATTACTATAAATCATCCAAGTTAATAGCTTCGAGGGTTTCATCCAGCTCAAGGGCTTTCAGACTTAGTTTTTTTCTTTTCATGTTTTCAGGCTATAAATGATAAGTGAAGTAAATATAAACTTTTTATACGCCAGAAATTTGAACGCAGACATTCTATTAGGCGGGATAAGCTGGGTCGATATGGCAGTACAGGTATCAGACCATTTATTCTGGGTAAATAGTTTTCCGGAACCCAGTTTGTTATCTTTTTCAAAAAGTTTTATCAAAAAATAAAAGACATTCAGGATCTTCAGAAAATGACTCCATAGATTACAAACTCGGGAACTTAACGGACAAAAAATTTGTTATTTTCCCTTTCATATCAATTCAAAAAGAATTCGGCTATTCAGACGCAACGACGCATAACAACTAACAGGATTGGGTAGACAGACTTTCCAGCAGCACTTCCAAGAAGATCGAAGTCCTTAGAAAAATCAACGCTTACTATAACCATCAATTCAATACAATATACTAACTAATTTATATGCTTCAAGCTTATCCTACTAAAAAGGCACCGGTGTTTTGCTTATGCTCTGTGTTATTACCGCACTATCCAACGCAAGCTATAGTATTACCAAAACATGGTAGCGTTTATAAATATTGCGATCTCCGCAAATATCTGCTATGAAACTTTGACACCCACCGACTGTAAATTTTTCATTAAAACTGAATTTTTTTCAGTGGTACACGGCATTGTAACGGTTGGCACAGGTCTTGATCTTTCCTAAATAGTTTAATTAACAAAATAAGTTTCAAATCATTAATCTATTAAGGAGGAAAGACCTATGACATTGGTTAAATTCAATCCCGCTAAAAACAACAGTTCATTAATGCCAGGCTTTAATGATGTATTCGATTCCATTTTCAATGACACTTTCTTTAACGACCGCCTGACCAGTCGTGTACCCGCGGCCAACATCAGTGAAACTGAAGATCACTATCATGTGGAACTGGCTGCGCCCGGCTTGAGAAAGGAAGACTTTAAACTGAACCTGGACCGCAACGTGCTAAACGTATCGGTGGAGCGGCGAACCGAAAACAACGGTAATCAAAAGAACTACAGCAAACGCGAATACAGCTATAGTTCGTGGGTTCGTTCCTTCACCCTCCCCGAAAGTGCCAATGCAGACAGCATTGAAGCGGCATATACCGACGGTGTACTAAAGATCGATATTGCGAAACGCGAGGACGCAAAAATAGTCCGCCGCCAGATTGAGATTAAATAACCTGTAAGGATTATAAAAAAGACGGCCCCAAAGTGGGGCCGTTATTATTCGTTATGGAATCGCCATTTTACTTATTGATCAGCCTGAAAACGCCGAAAAACTATGAGCCATTCGGCGAGTTTAACCTGGGACATGACCGGGAATTAGCCTATGCTTTATTCGACAGTTTAGATGGGAACCCCAAAATCGACGATCAGTGCCGTTTCCATATCGACCTGATCGAAACCGTTGACGCTTTGCCCGAACAGATCCGCAGCAAATGCTGTAAGCTGGAGGAACTGAGTACCAATATGAAACTGATCGCGCTGGAAATATTCAGACAAAAAAACTTATAGGAGTATCGACAATGATCACTAAAATACTGTTGAGGCTGTTGTTGTTTGCTGCAGTAATTATATTATTTCGCCGGAATGATGACGACTGGGCCTGGTGACCCGGGCATTGTACTGAGGGCCGGGGTTACCGCGGTAACATTCAGGATGAATTTTGGTACAAACAGGTGCGCCATACACAGGTAGTCTTCGATCTTAAGACCTACTTTGAGTGATGGCACTATCAATCAATTTCCGTTTTTTTTCGGCTTAAAGAAGATCCTGAAAATTGTACCGACATTGGGTTTACTTTCTGCTACAATATAGCCGCCCTGCGATTCAACCTGAGTTTTAACAAGGAACAGCCCCACACCGTTTGAGCCGGGCCTGTTCGTAAAGGTTTTGAAAAGCCCGAATATTTTGTCGCCATGACGTTCCAGGTCGATGCCGATCCCGTTATCCTGGTATTCTAAAATTATGCAGCCCTTATCACCGTCAAAATAGGTGCTGATCAGTATCTCCGGGCTTTCGGTTTCTTTTTTATACTTAACGGAATTACTGATCAGGTTCATGAGGATACTGTTCAGATAGAGTTTGGGAAAAAGGATATCCGGCACAACATAGTCCGTTTCTATCGAGGCGTGGTGCAGGTCCAGCTCAGCGACAAGTACGTTGAGCACATGTTGGGTAGCCGCTTCAAAGTTTAATATCTCCGATTCCATTACATTCTCGTTGGCCTGGACGATTTCGGTCATCTGCTCAATGGTCTCGGTCAAATTACCTGAAACAGAAGCTATTTTATCCAATATGCCGGTATTGTAGGCGTCAAGCTGATCTCGTTCTACCAGTTCGGTTAACATGGAAATGTTGTGGGCATAGTTTCTTAAGTTGTGTGTGAGGATATGAGTAAAACTGCTCAGTTTTTTATGTTGCTGTTTCAACAGGCTATGCGAGACTGAATTGCTTCTGTAAGCGTCAATATCCATTAAGGCCCCCTTGACCTTTACCAGTATATCATTCTCAATAACTGCGCTCCCATATGAACGAACCCAAATGACATGCCTGTTTGCAGTAAGCAGTTCAAGCTCCAGGTCCCAAGATATCCCTGACTCGTAGGCTTTTGCCACTGCGGCTTTCATCATACCCAGGTACGGTTCCCGGTAAGAACCGAAGATGAGGTTATGATCCGGTGTCGTATTAATCGGAATTTCCAGGATATCAAAAACTGCATCGGACCAGGAGTCGACATTGCTGATCACATCATGTTCCCAATGTGCCAATCGTGGTTGATTTACATTATCTGCAGAAAGTACGCCGGCATTTATTAATCCGTTATGGAAATTCAAATTCATAAGTTCAAAATATAAAGCATTAACGAAAACCGCAGCTTTTTGGATGCTTAACACACGGCGAACGATATTGTGTTTTGCTTCTATGTTATCTCTGGAATGCCAACCTGAAAATTCAAAAAATACAGCGCATTAAATTATGCTCTGCTTAGTTAACAGCATTAAACTACTGAAAAATAAAACCTTATATTTTTCAGTATCGATTACCTTAAGCCTATTGAAAGACGACTACGGCCTCTTGAGGTTATGTTAGTATTGCTTAGCTAATGCTGTATCCCCTACTCCCGTCCGCCGATCAGAATTACCAAAAATCCGTTCAATCAAACCGCAATAGCAATAATGGAAAACAAATAATGGAGAAGCTTTTACACGGTAGGCAATAATGATCGATTATGTTGATTACCACGAATTCATGGGTGTTTGTTCGTTATTTTGATTAGCATTTTCATTTGTTAAATGGTCGAGCCTGGCAACAATCTCACTGGCGTGCTCCGCACGTGCTGTAGTAGCCTCCGGTGATTCCTGATTTAAATCGGTTTGAGTGACATTGTCAGTATTTTCAATTGATACCTGGTAAACAGCCAAAGTGGTTGTTTGGCCGCTATCCAGCTTTACTACAACTTTGTCTTCAAAAATGGTTAACACCTCTCCCGTTCCTTCGGGAGAGGTAATTCGCTGGCCTTTAGAAATATTATCCATTGCCTGTTATATTAATAGGTGCTCCATTCCGCTACGCCTTTTGGCTCAGCATTTTTCACTTCAGCGCTTTTTACCGCGCTCATTTCCTCGTCCAATTTTTCGGTAGCTTTTAATTCCTTGCTATAATCATTCGGCAGTTTGGTTTGGCCTTCGGTTTCTTTAACATAAGCAATCGGATCTTCAATATAAATAAACTCCTTACCCATGCCTTTGATCTCGCCCTCATTCCAAGCCCCGCGAACGCTGCCTTCAGAAAAATTATAGGCTTGCTGCAAATACCTTGGATCGGCAGCCAGTACTGCAGGTGGAAAATTAGGTTGTATACTGTCCAGCGCAGCTTCAAACATTTTAAAGTGGGTTACTTCACGGGTCATTAAAAAAGAAAGGGTTTCATGGACATATGGGTCATCGGTGAATTTCATTAGGTGCTCGTAAACCAGTTTGGCGCGTGATTCAGAAGCCAGGTTACTGCGTAAGTCGACGGTTAAGTCACCGTTCGAGTTGATATAAGAGGCACACCAGGGAATGCCCTGGCTATTGCGCGGTGTTACCCCGCCACCGGTAATGATTGGGAACTGCGGGTTGGCGCTCAGCGCTGCATGGATAATACTTTCTTTTGCAGCATTTCCATCCATTACCTGCATGATCTCACTCTGGTCAGCGGCATCCTTTAATTCGCCATTGACTCCTTTTAACAACATCTGTATAGTAGCACCGACAATTTCAAGGTGACTGAATTCCTCGGTGGCGATATCCATCAGCATATCGTATTTGTCGGGATGCGGCACCTTCGCGCCGAATGCCTGGGTAAAGTACTGCATGGCCGCAGCCAGCTCTCCGTTTTCGCCGCCGAATTGCTCCAATAACAGGTTGGCAAAACGCGGATCAGGGCGGGAAACCCTGGCATTAAATTGTAGAGATTTGACGTGGTGAAACATAATGGTAGATTTTTAAATGGTGAACTACTTCATATGCAATTTTGAATCCAAAAACACTTTTAATTAAATAAATATTTTATAACGATAATTAAAACAATTAAAGTACGGCACAGTTTATGTCTTAAATTTTTTTATTGGCGCTAACCGACGCGTTCTCGGTGTAATAAAGTTTTGTTTAACGATTAAATTTTTTTTACAATGAATGCATTATCTCCCTGGGCAGCCGCCGTCGAAAACTTATTTCACGGGCAGGACCTTCCAACACTATTTAAGCAAGAGATCAAAGGTTACAAGATCCAGGTACATAGCCTGCAAAATTCCCTCTGGATCGCTGTTACCAGCCCTATAGGAATACAAGTAGTGCTCCGGCCGGCCTATGCGCCAAACGATCATTTTTCGTTAGGTCAGATCACTCGTCATGACAACGACATCAGTATAGATCTCAGCGCCAGCATCGGCAATTACCGGATAAAGCTGGAATTTCCGGATAAGGACAAACCGCTTTTGCGGTACACCACAACTTTTAAAGCCAAAAACCCTTTATTAGTGCCATTCTGGCCCAGAGACATGGTTATTACTGGGCCGGATGAAAGTAATAAAGCCCCAAAAGGCACCATTCATATTAACCAGATAGGTACACGCTCCGGTTTACAATATATCACCCTGGATGAGCCCAAATCAGGTGGCTTGCTTTACTTTCAAAACCTGACCGCTTTAAACGATTATGCACAAGTAACGGAAACTTCCCTAGGCAATGTTGTGGGCGGTAACTGGCCGGAACTGGGTTTCGCGTTGCCGCCGACATTAAAAGATAAACCGATACCTGCTTATCGGGAATTGATATTATCGGACGCTTTTTTAGCATTTAGCCCGGAGAACCCCAAAGATGAAATGGCGCAGGCCAGGCAGTTTTTAAACTTACTGGCAGATATATACCTGGTTCTGCCAAAACCAGCTACGGAATATTACAGCTGGCCGGACATGGTGGATAAAGGTTTACATGACCTGGAATTCAGCCATGGCTGCTGGTCGCATGGTGCAGAACAGGATTACCTGAATGCCTACGTAGCTGATTATGACACACCGCCGGAGCTGATGGTGCAACTGGCGGTACTGCTGCCCCTTACCGACTATTATGATTGGTGCAAGGCCGACCTGCCTGCAATCAAAAAGATCCAAAACGGGTTGGATGCTTTTTACAGTAAGGAGCTGAAAACGGTTGTACGGTTCCTACCGACACTCGCCAAAGATTTGAGTGGCGATGAGGAACAATTGAAACCGAATGTAATGGATTCATGGTACTTACACCATCCCCTATTAAACCTGGGGAGACTCGCTATTCGGGGAGATAAGCAAGCAAAAAAGCTTTTTTTAAACTCTTTAGATTTCACTATCCGTGTTGCCCGCCATTTTAACTATGAGTGGCCGGTAATGTATAATATGGAGACGCTGGAGGTGGTGAAGGCCGAAACTCAACCGGGTAAAGGCGGTGAGAAAGATGTGGCTGGGCTTTATGCGCTGGTGATGTTACACGCCTGGCAACTGACCAAAGAAAATAAATATTTGCTGGAAGCAAAAAAGGCTGCTAAAACACTATTGGGTAAAAGTTTCGACCTGTTTTACCAGGCCAACAATACTGCATTTGGTGCAAACGCTATGCTTTGGCTCTACAAGGAAACCAAAGAGCAGATATATCTCAATCTGGCTTATTTGTGCCTTGCCAATGTCTTCAAAAACTTCCAGCTTTGGGATTGCAGTTATGGTTATGCCAAAGATTACCCAACTTTTTTTGCCATGTTTCCACTAAATGACGCGCCTTATACGGCAGCATATGAAGAACAAGAAGTTTTTGCAGCACTGCATAACTTCCTGTTATATGCCGAAGATGAGAACATTATACCCTCAGTGTCATTGCTTATCCCGGAGTTTTTAAAATACATTTTGCACCGCGCGCCGTATTATTACCCACCTAACTTGCCAAAGGAAATGCTTTCTGACGAGGTGAAGACCGGGCAGGTGGATCACAAATTATGGATCGCTATAGAAGACATCCACGATGGTTGGGAGCAGTCCGGTACGGTGGGCCAGGAAGTTTACGGTGCAGGAGTTGCGTTTGGAATAATCCCGCGCCATTTCTACAAAGTACCTGGCGAAGATTTTATGATCTATTTGGACTATCCAACGGCTGATTATAAACATCGTAAAGGTTCGCTCAGCTTTAAGGTAAAAGGTGATGAACGTTTATACTGCCGGATGCTCGTGGTTAAAAAAGACAGATCGGCATTGCCTGCATTTACAGTTAAAGGCAAGAATGGCGAATTAGAAGCAAGATACCGGAAGGACGGACATATTGAATATTGTATTAATGGAAACCAACAAATCAAATTGAACTGGAAATGATGAAAATACTTTTTTTACTTAAAGAGCGGCCTCAAAGTAATGGTCATTACTGATACGCAGGCCCATTTAGACGGACATGCCATTGTAATCCATCCATACAGTATTTTCCGGGATACCGGCGCGGGTAACCCTTTGATGGCCCGCAGCAAGGAAGCACAATGCAATTGGAGCAGAACAATGATCCTGATTATTGCGGTTACATCACCTTTGAGAAACCTGGCTCTATCTTTACCTATACCGCAGATGGAGAACGGGAATTAAGCGCTGAAGAAGTAACAGAGTTAATTGAACATTTGAGTTATGTACGTGATAACCCTACGTTATGGAATAAATCCGGAGAGTGACTTAACATTACATTGACCTGTCATCCCTTGATTATTAAAAGCTTATCTTTATAGCCAATCAAGTGAACCATGAAGAAGAAAGTATTGATTATTGAGAACGATCAGGATATCAGGCATGTCGTTGAATTTATTTTACACGACCATGGCTTTGAAACGATGAGCATTGCCGAACCTGATAATCTTTCAGAAATCATCCCGTTTGCACCTAATGTGATCCTGTTGGATGAATTTATTAATAGCAAGCCTGGTCACCGCCTATGCCGGAAGATCAAGCAGGTTTCTGGTTTAGCTAAAATACCGGTGATCATTCTTTCTACATCCAATGATATTGAACTGATTGCCAAAGAATGCGACGCAAACGATTATATCCGTAAACCATTTGATATAGAAGATATGGTAGGAAAGGTTTTGAATTTAATTGATCACCAACCGCTGGCTTATTAATATTAACTATCCAACTCATTTTTTCAATTGCAGTAATTGTAAGGTGCGTTGATCCCGTTCGCCATTATAGAATTTATCCAATACCTGCCCAAAAACAGGAAACGTGGCCGGTGCAGCATCAAACAGCGTCATGGATGATTTAAGTTTCAGGTCATCCGGACTACCAAATATTTCCTGCGCATTATTAGTTTCCAGTTGCAG